>NZ_JAQDKN010000018.1:0-61682 GCF_027662015.1 Coprococcus sp. AM100_B19A | reverse complement strand
TGGGATTAGACGAATTATCCGTATCCCCTGCAATGGTACTTCCGCTCAGAAAGAAGATCAGAGAGAGCAAATAGTTGCGGTATACAGCTACTATGAACAGTAATAGCGAACAAGAGTTAGAAATCAGAGAGAAAGTAATGTGTTTACTTTCTCTCTTTTTTTTGCTAAAATATTCTCTGCTACAAGAAAATTGTACAAGGATATTTTAAGGAGTGAGAGGGAATATCCAAGACAAACAGTAGGAGGAAAACAATATGTTGGAAAAGGTGTTTAAGCTTAAAGAAAATCACACCGACGTCAAAACTGAGATTCTTGCAGGTATTACGACATTTATGACGATGGCGTATATCCTGGCAGTCAATCCAAGCATTCTTTCCGCAGCGGGTATGGATCAGGGGGCAGTCTTTACTGCAACAGCACTTGCATCATTGATCGGTACGCTGTGTATGGCAGCGTTTGCAAATTATCCATTTGCACTTGCACCTGGTATGGGACTGAATGCTTACTTTGCTTATACTGTAGTAATTGGTAGGGGCTACTCATGGCAGACTGCACTGACTGCAGTATTTGCAGAGGGTATTATTTTCATTATTCTTTCCCTGACGAATGTCAGAGAAGCGATCTTCAATGCGATTCCAGCTTGTCTTAAGACAGCAGTCAGCGTTGGTATCGGATTATTTATTGCATTTCTTGGACTTCAGAATGCCAATATCGTTGTCGGAGGATCTACTCTGGTACAGCTCTTCTCCGTAGATGCATATAATCAGGCAAATGGAGTGGAAGCAAGCTTCAATAACGTTGGAATTACTGTACTTCTTGCAATCATAGGTGTGCTGATTACAGCAATCATGGTGATTAAGAACATCAAAGGAAATATCCTTTGGGGTATTTTGATCACATGGATACTTGGAATCATCTGCCAGATAGCAGGTCTTTATGTACCGAATCCGGAGATCGGATTCTACAGTCTGCTTCCGGATTTCAGTTCCGGACTTGCAATTCCAAGCCTTGCACCGGTATTTGGAAAGCTTGATTTTAAGAATGTATTTTCACTGGAATTCGTTGTTGTAGTATTTGCATTCCTTTTCGTAGATCTTTTTGATACACTCGGAACTTTGATCGGTGTATCTACAAAGGCAGGCATGCTTGACAAAGACGGAAAGCTTCCGAGAATTAAAGGGGCACTGATGGCAGATGCGGTTGCAACTACAGTTGGAGCAGTACTTGGAACTTCTACAACAACAACATTCGTAGAGAGTGCTTCTGGTGTAACAGAAGGAGGACGTACAGGTTTAACATCCCTGACAACAGCGATCCTGTTTGGAATTTCCCTTTTCTTATCACCAATCTTTCTTGCAATTCCGTCCTTTGCGACAGCTCCGGCACTGATCATCGTCGGCTTCTATATGCTGAGCAATGTGGCAGGAATTAACTTCAGTGATTACAGCGAAGGAATTCCGTGCTTTATCTGTATCGCGGCAATGCCATTCTGCTACAGTATTTCAGAAGGTATTTCCATGGGAGTGATTTCTTATGTAGTAATC
The DNA here is from genome assembly GCF_027662015.1 of Coprococcus sp. AM100_B19A. Classification (NCBI taxonomy): domain Bacteria; kingdom Bacillati; phylum Bacillota; class Clostridia; order Lachnospirales; family Lachnospiraceae; genus Coprococcus; species Coprococcus sp. AM100_B19A. The sequence goes on along the minus strand of NZ_JAQDKN010000018.1, from coordinate 60,138 downwards.
AACGTACTTACAGGAAAAGCAAAAGAAAAGAAGATCAGTGTACTGATGTATGTATTGGTAATACTGTTTATTCTGAAATATATTTTCTTATAAGATGAGGATTGCGGGAATTGTTTAGCAATGGAGCAATCTGATTACACCAGTGAGCGGCAAAATTTATTTTTGACACTCACATCATAAGATAAAAAGAATATGGGGATATGTGAAAGCACAGGGACTGTCCGGTAACGGATAGGATTCTGTGCCTTTTGCGTGTCAGAATCGGTGCCGGGTGAGATACTTTGGATTGACTAGGACCCGTACAAATTGCTATAATGGAAAAAGACAAAACAGAGAATCACAGGGGAAAATATATGAATTTACTGACAATGGAACATGTATCCAAAGCCTATACGGATCGTGTGCTTCTGGATGATGTGGGATTTGGAATCAATAAAAATGAAAAAATCGGTGTGATCGGAGTCAACGGAATGGGTAAATCCACTTTGCTGAAAATCGTTGCCGGAATCGAAGAAAGTGATGCCGGAACGATCAGCATGGGGAATCAGGTGAAGATCTGCTATCTTCCGCAGACGCCGGTATTTGAAGTAGGAACAACAATTCTTCGCGCGGCAACAGAAGGAAATTATGATGAGCTGAACCGCTGGACGATCGAGGCAGAAGCAAAGTCTATGCTGAATCAGCTTGGATTTACCGATTATGATGAAAAGATTGAGCATATGTCCGGCGGACAGAAGAAAAGGGTGGCACTTGTCCGGGCACTTTTAACACCGGTAGACATTCTGGTCCTTGACGAACCGACGAACCATTTGGACAATGAGATGTCCGAATGGCTGGAAGAATATCTGATCCAGTTCCGGGGAGCGATCCTGATGGTTACGCATGACCGTTATTTCCTGGACCGTGTGGTAAATCGTATCGTGGAAGTTGATCATGGGAAATTATATAACTATCCAGGCAATTATTCCGAGTTTGTGCGTCTGAAAGCCGAGCGTCAGAACATGGAGCTTGCCACAGAACGTAAGAGAAAAAGCCTTTTGCGTACGGAGCTGGAATGGCTACACCGCGGCGCAAGGGCGAGAAGTACCAAACAGAAAGCGCATATTGACCGGATTCATGCTATGCAGGAAATGAAAGATATTCAGGAAGAAAAGCGAGTAATGCTGGATTCTGTGGCTTCCCGTATGGGGAATAAAACAATCGAACTTTCCGGAATCTGCAAATCTTATGGAGAAAAGAAGCTGATCGAAGATTTCTCTTATATTTTTCTGAAGAAAGACCGAATCGGAATTATTGGACATAATGGATGTGGAAAATCGACGCTGCTCAAGATTATCAACGGGATCATAAAACCGGATGTCGGAACTATTGAAATTGGACAGACAATCAAGATTGGCTATTTCTCGCAGGAGAATGAATATATGGATGAATCCGAGCGTGTCATTGATTATGTAAAAGAAGCAGGTGAGTACATTGCAACTTCTGACGGGAAGATTACCGCGTCCCAGATGCTGGAACGATTTCTTTTTGACGGGGCAATGCAGTGGTCGAGGATTGAAAAGTTATCCGGAGGCGAGAAACGGAGACTTTATCTACTACGTGTTTTGATGGAAGCACCAAATGTACTGATCCTGGATGAGCCAACCAATGATCTGGATATCCAGACGCTGACAATCCTGGAGGATTATCTGGATCATTTTGATGGTATTATTCTGATTGTATCCCATGACCGGTACTTCCTGGATCGTACTGTCAGTCGTATTTTTGCATTTAATGGAGGTGGGAAAATCCGCCAGTCGGAAGGTGGATACTCTGATTATCTGATCCGTGTGGAGCTTGAAAAACCGAAAGACGGACAGACAATTGCAGAAAATATGTCAGATGTAGCTTCTGCACAGACCGGTGAGTCTGACAGCAAAAAGACCTGGAAGCAGCGGGAAAAAAAGCTGAGATTTTCTTATAAAGAACAGCGGGAATACGAGACGATCGATGAGGATATTGCAAAGCTGGAAGAGACGATCGAAAAGCTGGATCGGGAGATGGTTAAGAATGCCACCAATTCCGTGAAGTTGTCCGAACTTATGAAAGAGAAGGAAGAAACAGAGACAACACTGGAAGAAAAGATGGACAGATGGGTGTACTTGAATGATCTTGCTGAGCAGATAGAAAATCAGTAAAGTGATTGACAGATTTACAGATGATAAAGTATAGGTAGTGAGAATCATATCAATGTAGTCGAAGGAGGAGAGGTATATGATGTGGAATAGAGCAGAACTTAAAATGAGAGGTAATATGGCATTTAAGAAGAATTATGTGTCAGCCGTTGTAGTTGCGCTTCTGATGGGAATCTTTGGCACAGTCTCTGGCGAATCCAGTGCAAGACGGGTAAGTGAGAATTCAGATATATATAGTGGAAATTTATTTAATGTGGGAATGATTACCGGATTGCTTGCAGGAATCGCAACGGTAGTAATACTGATTGTCCTTGTGGCAAAAGTATTTGTAGGTAATCTCCTGAAAATGGGTGGATACCGGTTCTTTATCCTGAACCAGACTGCACAGCCGGGAATCGGAACATTGCTTGACGGTTTCCGTTCCGGACATTATGTTAATATTGTTCTTACCATGTTTTTAAGAGATTTATTTACTACACTTTGGAGTCTGCTTTTGGTGGTACCTGGAATCGTTAAGCATTATGAATATCTGATGGTACCATATATTATTGCTGAGAATCCGGCAATGGATTACAAAGAAGCATTCCAGATCAGTAAACAGATGATGGATGGAGAAAAAATGGAAGCATTTATCATGGATCTGTCATTCCTTGGATGGTATCTGCTGAGTGCGGTTACCTGTGGACTTCTTGCAATTTTTTATGTAAATCCGTATGTACAGGCATCCTTTGCGGAGATGTACACATTCAATAAGCAGAAGGCTTATCAGGATGGATATATCCGGTAAGAGTTTCAGAAGGATAAATTTTAAAATGTAAGAATAGAGCGCAGACGCTGGCTTAAAATGAAGCGTCTGCGCTTTTATTTAGTGGGCGGCCTTCTCCGCAAAGGTAGTCGTAACTAGTTCTTCATAAGGAACACGCTCTTTCAGCTCACCGGAGTTTTCCAGAATATCCTGCAGCAGATTGAAGCTTTCTTCGTTGAAGATCAGATCCGATTTCCAGGTGTCTTGTTCGTAGTAACGGCTGACAATGGTTGTAATTGTAGCGAGATCGGTTTCCTTGAACTGTGGTGCAATGACTTTTGCAATCTCTTCCGGAGTGTGGGACTGAACGAAATCCATTCCTTTTTGCAGGGCATTGGTGAATTTCTGGATGATGTTCGGATTAGCATTCAGATAACTTGTTTTGGCACTATAGGCGGTGTATGGGACATAGCCGGAATCAACGCCGAGAGAAGCAACGACATAACCGGAATTTTCCGCTTCAAGGGCAGTAGCGCTCGGTTCAAATTCGATGGTATAGTCTGCCTGCCCACCGGAAAATGCAGCAGCGGTTGAACCGAAATCAATACTCTGGTTGATAGAAAGATCCTTCTGTGGATTAATTCCGTTTTTTTTCAAAATGTATTCAAAGACCATTTCCGGCATGCCACCTTTTCTTCCGCCAAGAACGTCTTTTCCTTTCAGATCATCCCATGAAAAATCCGGCATTTCTTCACGTGCGACCAGAAAGTTTCCGGCGCGCTGCGTAAGCTGCGCGAAGTTTTTGATGACATCATTTGCACCCTCCTGGTAAGTATAAATCGAAGATTCACTTCCCATAAAGCCAATATCTGCCTCGCCAGAGAGGACGGCGGTCATAACTTTATCCGCCCCAAAACCAGTAACAAGAGTCAAATTAATTCCTTCATCCGCAAAATACCCATTTTCAATCGCAACGTATTGCGGGGCATAGAAGATAGAATGGGCGACTTCGTTCAGTGTCACAGAGACAGGAGAAGAATTGGTGTCATGACTGGCTTGGGAAGTGACGGTTTCAGCTTTAGGATTCGTGGCATTATCATCGGTAGGTGCAGAGCTGCAGGCTGATAAAAGGCCGACAGTTATAGCAGAAACAAAAAGTAAGGATATAAAATTTTTTTTCATAAGTCCTCCTGGGTGGTATAACATTCTCATTTAAGATATGCAAAAAATGTGAAATTGGTGTTTTTATCTGATAGCCAATCGTTCTCCGCTGAAGATTTTGAAACTTCAAAACAACCTGCAACTAAAAGTATTTTATCATATAATTTATCCGAGTAATATGGCAGATAAATAATAGCAAAAGTATAAGCCATATGTTTCGCTTCGGTTAAGTCATTTGTCCTTTTTTCACCATAATATTTGCTCATAAGTGGCTGACTTCCATCACCTACGCCCTGCAATATCAGGTTGATGATCATCAGTGAAATATTAGGAGTCAGAGCAAGTCCTGCCTTAAAAATTGATTTGTATAGAGAACCGAATTCACCAGCATTTGCACAAATTTCCAGTTTCTTTTTTACCACAAAATGCACAAGAACAGAAAACGGTTTGTTGATTAATTTGTCCTAAGAGAGTAAACTGAAACATAAGACATTTGGGGTGTGTGTATCTGAGAAAAACTGAAAAAAGATAATAGAGATGAGCAAAACACATTAATTCAAAAGTAGGACGTGGCAGTTAGTTTCCATAAAGTTTGAGGTTACGATTTTATGGCATAGCAAAGCTAACGTAAGTCCAAAACTTACGAAATCATAAGACTATGAGAATTTTTTAATCAAGCAATTCGTTTTATTGTTTTTAGTTTGCGATAAGACTGACCGGAATGTCTAGTGATTGCGGCAACGGCAACTGCCAGTAAACTGATATGGGCAAGTGTGTTTAAGTTTGTAACAGACGCTTTATTTCTCACCCACATCCGCTCCTGACCAGTATTTTTAAAACGCGAATTATAGCGTTCACATTCTGTGCGGAGTGAATAATTACTTTCAAAATATTTGCTGTCCCTATCAATGGAAAGTCTTAAATCATCAGGAATGGTGAGATATTTCGTACAGCCACGATGCTTTTTACCATTATAGAAATTTTTGTGGTGGCATGGGCAAACGGTATCTTTACTTGATTTTAGAGGACAACAAAACTTTTGACGGGTACGACCACAATCGGAAAACTTACCATCCTTCCACATGGCAAGCCCTGCTTCGCAAATGGGATTCCCTTGAGGAAGAAGTTTCGGATTTTTGGAATTACGTTTGTTTAATGGAATGATACATTCTCCATTGTAAAGATCCTTAACCTGATTGTAGATATTTTTGACATCGTAACCTTTGTCGGCAAGGAATGTGCAGTCCGTTATTGGTTGAAAGGAATGGGTAGCAGCAAGGATATCTAAAGCGACGATAGCATCATGAACTTCCGCGGTTGTGGTCATTTCATAAATAGGAAGACCTGAAATACAGTCTACAAGGACATGATTTTTATAGCCCCAATAGAATTCATATTTTTTCTCGTTCGTTTGATTGGATGCAGTGTGGACGCCGAGTCTACAATCCGAATCCGCCCTTGGTTGATTTCCGGGGTTAAACTTATTTGAGAGAAAAGATTTCGGATTATTCTGTGAAGTATTTGCAGAGACAGGGGTTGAATCTAAGCCAATAAAAGAAGTGTCTACAATACCTTCTTTAGAAAGGAATAACACCTGAGTTTTCATGATTTCAGAGAGAACTTTGTTATCGAAATTTTTCAGGAAGCGATCAAAAGTCCAATAAGAAGGAAGTGGACGAGAAATATCAAAGCCACAAAAATGCGCAATCAGAAGATTATTGTGAAGATAATCGACAAGATCGGAAATCATGGAGAAACCTTCGCATTTCATGACAATAAAGGAACAAATCATAGCGTGATTTGAAAAGCCTTTCCTTCCTGTCTTGGGGAATTCCGGAACAAAGGATAAATCAAGATTCAGAAAAAGAGAATCATAAAACTTTGCAACTGGTTGTGAAGTGAAAAGACGAATGTCTTTCAAAATTTCTTGACGATAGATAACAATCAGCTCCTTTCGGTGAATTGATTTTGACAACTTAATTATACCATTTGGAGCTGATTGTTACTATAAATTTGAAGTGATTAATGAGGTTGCCATGCCTCGCAAACCCGCATAAATACTGAATGTGTGGAGTTTTGCTCATGGCTAAAAAGATAAAATAATGGAGGTGCGGTTATGGGATTCTGGATTTTTATGCTTATAATGGATTTACTGATTCCGTTTACAATGATCGGCTTCGGAAAAATGTTTTTGAAAAAAGCACCGGATCAGATCAATTATGTGTTTGGTTACAGAACATCAATGTCAATGAAGAATCAGGACACCTGGGTATTTGCACATCATTATTGCGGAAAGATCTGGTATATCTGTGGACTTATTCTTTTGGTGGTATCTTTAATTGTGTTACTTCTGGTTATGGGAAAGTCTAATGATGCCATAGGAAATGTCGGGGGAATTCTGTGTGTATTTCAGATGATTCCACTGGTGGGTTCGATCATACCGACGGAGATTGCACTCAGGAAAAATTTTGATAAATATGGAAATAAAAGATAAATCAGGAGGATGCCATGAAAATAGCAGTATTTTTCCCAGGCATTGGTTATCATTGTGATAAGCCACTTTTGTACTATGCAAGAAAACTGGTTCAGGAATATGGATATGAAAAGACAGTCATGCAGGAGTATTCCTATAATGGCAAAAATATATGCGGCGATAAAAAGAAAATGCAAGAGGCATTTGAGTGCTTGTATGCGCAGGCAGAAAAGGAGCTTGAAGAAATCGCATTTGACGAGTACAGTGAAGTTTTATTTATTTCCAAAAGCGTAGGAACCATTATTGCATCCGCTTATGCTGAGAAATATAAGATAAAATGCTGCCAGATTTTGTATACCCCGCTTGAACAGACTTTTATGTTTGAACATGATGATGCAATTGCATTTATTGGAACTGCGGATCCGTGGAGCGATGTAAAAAAAGTAATTGCATGTTCAAAGAATCAGGCAGTTCCGATTTATGTGTATGAGGATGCCAATCATTCATTGGAAAAAGAAAATATTTTACAAAACATTGATATCCTGAAAAACGTAATGGAAAAGACACAGAAGTATTTGCGGTAGCTATTCCAGGAAAGCGAACCCATTTGCACTGGAGGTGTCGAATAAATCCCGTGCAATCCGGATAACGTCGTGTGCATAGGATGGAAGATATCCTCCATGGCGGTGTGCCACTGGGAAGGGGAGTTGAATAGGAAAAGCCTATTTTTTACCAGGAAGATCAGAAAAAACTGATAGAGTAAAAAAATCAGGTTGTGGAGGAGAAGATGAGATTAAGGAATATCCTGATTGTCGTAAAAGACATTGAAAAATCAAAGAAATTCTATCATGATCTGTTTGGTCTGGATATTATTCTGGACAATGATGGAAACGTTATTCTGACAGAAGGACTTGTTTTACAGGACGAAAAAGTCTGGAAGGATGTTACGGGAAAAGAAGTTGTCCCGGAGAATAATTCCTGTGAACTTTATTTTGAAGAGCGGAATATTGAAGCGTTTACTGAAAAAATAGAAAAACTGTATCCGGAAACCAAATATGTCACCAGGCTGATGACGTACAGCTGGGGACAGAAAGTGATCCGTTTTTATGATCTGGACGGCAATCTGATTGAAGTTAGGACACCGATGCGGGGATAAAGAGAAAATAACATACATCAGGAGGACAACAAAATGGCAGCGGTACTTTTACGTGCAGCATCTCTGGCGTTTGTCATGGTTCTTGGAATTTTATTGAAAAAGACGGGAATCGTCGGCAATCCGGCAAGGGTACTCCGAAAGGTTGAAAAATAGAAAATTTACGAGGTGAGAGAAGATGAAGATAAAATCAGTTGCAGTTTTAGGTGCGGGAGCAGTAGGCTCTTATGTGATCTGGGGTCTTTCTGAAAAATCAGATATCCGGCTTGGAGTAATCGCTGAAGGAGAAAGAGCAGAACGTTTGAAAAAGAACGGATGTGCGATCAATGGCGAGACTTACCATCCGGAGGTGTGGACTCCGGATGAGGCACATGATGTGGATCTGATGGTGGTTGCTTTGAAATACGGTTCACTGGAAGGTGCTTTGGAGAGTATACAAAAAGTAACAGGCGAGCATACGGTGATCATGAGTCTGATGAACGGTGTTGACAGCGAAGAGATCATTGGCAGAACAGTGGGAATGGAGCATGTGTTACCGGCACTGATCAAAGTGGCTTCACATAAAGAGGAAGACGGTTATCATTTTGATCCACCGACCACACTTGGAATCATTTTCGGAGAACCGTCCGCGCCGTTCGACAGCGAGCGGGTGAAAGCAGTGGAAGAGTTATTTGCAGATACCGGGATTCATTTCCGCTCCACAGAGTATATTCAGGAAGAGATCTGGTGCAAGTTCTGCCTGAATGTGTGCAGCAATCTGCCGCAGGCGATTCTGGGAGCAGGCGTTGGATGTTACCGTGACAGCGTGCACATGAAAGCAATCAGTGACGGATTAAAAAGAGAGCTGGAAGCAGTCGCACAGGCAAAAGGAATCGATATGAGCAAGACCGAAAGCTCGTCCGGACGTGGAAGTGCGGTCCCACCGTCAGCCAGATATTCCACCTTGCAGGATCTGGATGCCGGATGTCACACGGAAATCGATATGTTCTCCGGCGCGCTTGTTCGGATGGGAAAAGAGCTTGGAATCCCGATGCCGTATAATGAATACACCTATCATATGATCAAGGCGCTGGAAGAGAAAAACGATGGTAAATTTGATTATACCGGGAAGGAAGAACTGACCTGGTCAAAGTAGAAAATATAGAGCGGGTATGTTATGCTGAAATCAGCATAAATTAAAATGTGCGATTTCGGGACGAGATGTAAGATCAGATTCTTGTAAAAAGAACAACATAAAATGAAAAAAAGAAAGAGAGAGAAAGCATGAACGAATTATATGAAGCAATTGAAAAGAAAATCAAATCATCCGGATATCCGAGACTGATTTCCGGAGAGGATGTATACGATGATATTTGTGATCAGATTGAAGGAAAGGAAAATGGAGAATATATTTTACTTTCCAAATTTGATGATGATGTCGTGTTTGAATATCATATCACGATTCAGGATGATGATTTTAATCTTGGAATCCTGACTATGAAGACACCGGAAGGCGTATTTGAAGTAGATTTTGATGAGGAATAGAAGATGAAGATTACCGTTTATCTTGGTGCAAATGAAGGAAATGTTTTCCGAACGTCTGGAATTTCTCTAGAATAATTTTTATTCTTATGGCGAATATGCCCTGGTTGGAACAAAGGGCTATTGCTATGAAGGAAAAGATACAATCGAACATTTTGAAAAGCTGCGCAGCCGGGAAATTGAGCGCCTGCGGGTTTCTTTGGAGATGGCGAAAAAGGCAGGATACCAGAAATTTACCGGGATGATTTTTGGAGAAAATGAGACAAAGGATGTTCTATGCTTTTTCATGTTATAGTAGTAGTTACCAGTGTAAATATAAGGAACGGTTTCGGACAAAAAGAGCGAAACCGTTCCTTATTTGGTTGATAGAAGTCACTCACATTTCTCCGGATCAATTTTCGGCGGCCGATAATGATAGACTTCTTCGTAGGATTCCAGCTCAGCTCTGCTTGTGGGACCGACAGGGATCAGACCGGTGCAGTCCTGCGCAGATGCTGCATTAGACAGATAATCGTAGGAATCGATGATCTTCTGATTGGATTTTTTGCGGGATGAAAGATCAGAATGTTTTTCTTTTTTCATGGGGACCTCCTTATCTGATATGACACAGGCAGAAAAAAGTGAAAATCTTAAAAACTGCCGGCAGGATAAGATAAGTATGTGCTGATAGGTAGAAAGTATGTATGAAAAAAACGGTTTCTGCCTCATTTGGATTTGAAAACTATGTGAGATAGAAAGAAAGCCGTCTGTTAAACGCATCAGGGCAAAAAAATACTTGCATTCTGAGTTTAAGAAGACCATAATAGCAAAGGGATTTTTTTGAAATTATTTGAAATCAGGAATGAAGTAAGAGAGAAGCAGAGGAAAAAGGGAGTTAAAAGAAAATGGAACAAAAGCATATGTTCACAAATAAAATGATTGCAGATCTTCTGATACCGGTCGTTCTGGAACAGCTTCTGAACTCCATCATGGGAACAGCGGACACAATGATGGTAAGCAATGTGGGATCTGCGGCGATTTCAGCAGTATCGCTGGTGGATTCGATCAATGTGCTGGTGATCCAGGCGTTTTCTGCGCTGGCGGCAGGAGGTGCGATCGTCTGTGCACAGTATATCGGACAGAAGAATGTGAAGCGGGCAAATGAATCCGCAAGGCAGGTGCTGTTTATTATTACGGAAATTTCGGTTGTGATCAGCCTGATTTGTCTTGTTTTCCAAAAGCCGATGCTGCGTCTGATCTTTGGATCAGTGGAGGCGGAGGTCATGCGTGCGTCGGAAATTTATTTCTTTTACACGGCACTGTCCTTTCCGTTTATCGCAGCTTATGATTCGGCAGCATCGATTTTCAGGGCACAGGATAATACGAAAGGTCCGATGCTCATTTCCATGATATCCAATGTGATGAACATTGCAGGAAATGCAATGCTGATCTGGGGATTTCATATGGGTGTTGCAGGGGCAGCACTTGCAACTCTGATTTCACGTGTTTTCTGTGCAGTTGTAGTTCTGGCCCAGCTGCGTCAGGACAGGCAGCCGATCGTGGTGCGTGATTATCTGAAAATCCGTCCAGACTTCCGGATGATCCGGAGAATTCTAAGTATCGGTATCCCGTCAGGGGTAGAGAACAGTATGTTCCAGCTTGGAAAGCTTGCGATTCAGTCCTCCGTATCAACGCTCGGCACAGTGGCAATCGCGGCACAGGCAATGACGAGTATTCTGGAAAATCTGAATGGAATTGCAGCAATCGGAGTTGGCGTTGGGTTGATGACGATTGTTGGACAGTGTATTGGGGCTGGCAGAAAAGATGAAGCGGTTTACTATATCAAAAAGCTTTGTATGATTGCGGAAGTGATTCTGATCATCAGCTGTCTGAGTGTATTTGTACTGACAAAACCGATCACGATCCTTGGTGGTATGGAAAAAGAAAGTGCGGATATGTGTATCCATATGACGATGTGGATCACGATTGTAAAGCCATTGGTATGGATTATGGCATTTATCCCGGGCTATGGTATGCGCGCAGCCGGGGATGTGAAATTTTCAATGCTCACATCTTGCACGACGATGTGGCTGTGCCGTTTTTGCCTCAGCGTATTTATGATCCGGGTAGTTGGTGTCGGAGCGATGGGCGTGTGGATCGGAATGTTTTCAGACTGGACACTCCGTGGGATTATTTTTTCGTGGAGATTTCATAGCAGAAAGTGGCTGAAGCATCAGGTGATTTAAAATTCTTACATAGATTTTACATGGCAGATCCTTTGGATTTTACATACCTTTGTTAAGATTCTGTTAAAGATAAGGAATTTGGAAAGGAAGATGTAAAATGAGAAAGCTGTGGGATTTCTGGAAGAATAAAAAATATGGAAAAAAGAGTATGACAGGATGGTTTCTGCTGACGAATGCATTATTGTGTGGGGTTATAGGTGCAGCACTTTGGGGAGTTGTCAGTCTGGTGGCGTTAAAAGAAATATCCTGGCTGATCATATTTGCAGGCTATGCGATTGTTTTCCCGGGATTCCTCGGAGGTGTACTTTTTGCAATGAATGCGGAAACAACGATGGATGAATTAGAGATAAAATAAATAGACAGAGAAGCGGAAATATCAGAAATGGTATTTCCGCTTTTTTCGATACAAAATACAAATTTACAATTTTTACAGATTGTATAGAAAGAAAATACGGAAAAGACTGGTTATTATAGAGCTGATTTGGTAAAATAAAGACAATAATAAGAAGCAGGTGATGAAATATGGACAGTCAGAAGAAAGATCCGCTCTATAAAAGTTTTGGATACGCATTTGAAGGGATTGGTACCTGTATCAAAAAAGAGCGGAATATGAAGATTCACTGTGCGGCAGCGATTCTGGTAGTGATTGCCGGAGTGATATTGAAGATCTCATCGCTGGAATGGTGCATCTGCCTGACACTTTTTGGGCTTATCATGGCGCTGGAGCTGGTCAATACCGCAGTAGAAGCGGTGGTCGATCTGGTGACGGAAGAGCGGAAGCCACTTGCAAAGATTGCAAAAGATACAGCAGCAGGTGCGGTTCTGATTGCAGCAATTATGGCAGCAATCGCCGGGATTATTATTTTTCTACCAAAGGGGCTTACATTCCTTGGACTTTAAAGCAGATTGAAATTGTGAAAGGAGATAGACGTTATGGGAAGCTTAGGAGATGGAGTTAAGAAAGTATTACTTGCAGGGATTGGTACAGTAGCAGTAACTGCAGAAAAGTCAAAAGAAGTTCTGGATAAGATGGCAGAACGTGGAGAAGCAGCTGTAGAACAGGGAAAAGTTCTGAATCAGGAACTTCGCCACAATATCAAGAAGACCGTAAAAGAAAATGTCAATGTTTCTGTTAAGACATCTTCACCGGAAGAACTGGATGAGCTGCTTGACAAGATGACACAGGAGCAGATTGAACAGCTCAAAGAAAGAATTTATGAACGTGAAGCAGCAGTTTCAGAAGAAGAAACAAAAGAAGTAGAAGAAGTTGTAGAACAGACAGGAGAGACGGCTGAAACTGTTGAAACAGAGACGGCAGAGGAAGCAGCAAAAGAAGTCGAAGCAATTGAATCTGGCAACGAGGACATGAATGAGTAACAAAAACCAGCCAAAAGAGTCAAATAAATACGGTTCCAGACTGCGGGAGATGACAGCAGTCCTCAGAAAACATGGGATTACCGGTGGACTTACCCCGGAAAAGCTCCGGCTGATCCTGGAGGATCTGGGGCCGACTTATATTAAGCTTGGTCAGATCATGTCACTGCATTCCGACATTCTTCCGAAAAGCTATTGTGAAGAACTGATGCGGCTTCATTCCGAGGTGACACCGATGCCATTTGAACAGGTAGCAGAAGTGATCCGCAAGTCCTACGGTTATGAGTGGAACGAAGTGTTCCAGAGCATTGATGTGCATCCACTGGGATCGGCATCGATCGCACAGGTCCACCGGGCGGTTCTGAAGACTGGGGAAGATGTTGTCGTCAAAGTTCAGAGGCAGGGCATCTATAAGGTAATGTCCAGAGATATCAGTCTGCTCCACAAAGCGGCAAAGCTGGTCCCGCCAGGTACGATCAAGGACATGGTGGATATTAACATGGTTCTGGACGAGCTCTGGACTGTCACCCAGCAGGAGATGAATTTCCTTCTGGAGGCAGCCAGTATGGAAGAATTTGCCCAACGCAATCAGGATGTGGCTTTTGTTACAACGCCTCGGCTCTATCGCGAATATACGACCAACCATGTGCTAGTGATGGAATATATTGATGGATTTGCAATCAACGATAAAGAAAATCTGCTGGCAAATGGCTATGATTTGAATGAGATTGGAACAAAGCTTGTAGATAATTACATTCGCCAGGTTATGGAGGATGGTTTTTTTCATGCTGATCCGCATCCGGGCAATGTGCGTATCCGTGATGGAAAGATTGTCTGGATCGATATGGGAATGATGGGAAGACTTACCGAGCGTGACCGGGAACAGATCAGTAATGCAGTCAAAGGTGTGGCAGAGAATGACATCGGTCTGATCCAGGAAGCGGTGATGGCACTTGGCGAGTTCCGCGGAAAGCCGGATCAGAGCAAGCTGTATGAAGATATCAATAATCTGATGGCAAAATATGGAACGATTGATATGGGTGATATCGATATTGCGGAAGTTATGCAGGATCTGATGGAAGTTATGAAGGAAAATAAAATTTCCATGCCTCATGGACTTACTATGCTTGCAAGAGGACTCGCCAATATGGAAGGTGTGCTTGCCGAGATCAGTCCGCAGATCAACATGGTTGAGATTGCGGCGGCACGGATGAAGGAGAGCTTTCTGACGAAGGAACAGTGGAAAAAAGAGATAAAGAATGATGCAAAAAGACTGTATCGTTCTCTTCACAAGGCAATGGATATTCCTTCCCTTGCAGCAGACATCCTGCAGGGTCACATGAAAGGACAGACCAGAGTCAATCTGGATCTTCATACTTCGGATGAGCTTTCCGGGTTGCTAAGGAGGTTGGTGCGGAATATTGTAATGGGACTGTGGGTGATGGCACTTCTGATCAGTTCCAGCATTATCTGTACAACCAATATGCAGCCAAGGTTGTGGGGGATTCCGGCAATCGGTGCGTTTGGATATCTGATGGCATTTGCCATTGTAATGTATGTTTTTATCAAACATATCTTTTCAAAAAAATAAATAAACAGGGGGAAAAGAGATGCGGAAGGAGTTTTATACAGGGCATCTTTTTGATGTATATCGTTATTTTGGAGCGCATAAAGAGGGTGAAAATTTTATTTTCCGTGTGTTTGCACCATCGGCAAAAGGAGTGTGCGTATTTGGAGAGTTCAGTAACTGGACAGAGATCCCGATGTATCAGGAGGGACAGAGCGGTGTATATGTGTCAGAGCCGATTCCGGCGAAGACTGGTCAGCTGTATAAGTACTGCATTTACACAGCAAATGGCGGAAGGGTAGAGCACTGTGATCCATATGGCTTCCAGATGGAATTAAGACCAGGAGATTGCTCAATCTTAACGGATCTTTATAGTTATAAATTTAAGGATGAAAAATGGATGAAGAACCGGACAGTCGGATTTGACAGTCCGGTCAATATCTACGAGATCCATGCAGGATCCTGGAGAAAAAAAGGAGAAGGGAAGACAGACTGGTATACTTATATTGAGCTTGCAAAGCTTCTGATTCCTTATGTAAAAAAGAATCATTATACTCATATTGAGATGATGCCACTTTCCGAGCATCCTTTTGACGGATCCTGGGGATATCAGAATACCGGATTTTTTGCGCCGACCGCACGTTATGGAACACCGGATGAGCTGAAAAAATTTGTGGATGAGTGTCACCAGGCAGGAATTGGTGTGATCATGGATTTTGTTCCGGTACATTTTGCAGTCGATTATTATGGCTTGAAAGAATTTGACGGAACCTGTCTGTATGAATATCCAAATGCGGCAGTAGGTGAAAGCGAATGGGGAAGCTGTAATTTCATGCATTCCAGAGGGGAAGTACGATGTTTCTTACAGTCGGCAGCAAATTACTGGCTGAGTGAGTTTCATTTTGACGGAATCCGTATGGATGCAGTCAGCCGTCTGATCTACTGGCAGGGTGACGAGGCCAGGGGTGTTAACGGAACGACACTGGATTTTCTGAAGGTGATGAACCAGGGACTAAAGTCCCTTCATCCGACAGCCATGCTGATCGCAGAAGATTCCACCAATTTTCCAGGTGTTACCAAACCGGTTGACCAGGGAGGACTTGGTTTTGATTACAAGTGGGATCTTGGCTTCATGCACGATACACTGGAATATTTCCAGAGTGCACCAGAATACAGAAGCAGAGATTATCATAAGCTGACATTCTCGATGATGTATTATTATAATGAGCATTTTTTGCTGGAATACTGTCATGACGAAGTGGTACATGGAAAGGCAACGATTCTCCAGAAGATGAACGGAGAATATGAGGATAAGTTCCCGCAGGCAAGAGCTATGTATCTGTATATGATGGCGCATCCTGGTAAGAAGCTGAATTTCATGGGAAATGAATTCGGTCAGCTTCGCGAGTGGGATGAAAGCCGCGAGCAGGACTGGGATATCCTAAAATATCCGCTCCATGATGCATTTCACCGTTATATGATCGAACTGAACCGTATCGGTCAGGAAAATGATGCATTCTGGCATGATTATGATCCGGAGAATTTCAAATGGCTGGACTGCCATCAGGAAGAGCGCTGTATCTATGCGATCAAAAGAAAAGGAAAAAATAAGAACTTTATCGCGATATTTAACTTCTCAGACGAAGAACAGGAAGATTACGAACTGGATACCGAAGAAGAAGGAAAACTCAGTGTGATACTGGATACGGACTGGGATGAATATGGAGGAAATACAAAAAAGAAAAAGACATTGCCGGCAAAAGCAAAAAAAGGGACGCATGTGACGCTGGACCTGCCGCCGTTTTCGGGGATTTTGCTGATGAGTTAGGTGATGGGAAAGGGACGCCCGGGGCAGAACGATATTTCTGCTTTCGGGCGCGCTTTCGCTCCGCAAAAAACGCCGCGGTACTAAGTTCGGTGATACCGCAAGCGTTATCCCCTCACTAAGTGCCGGCGTTTTTTGAGGACCCGCCAGCAGAATTATCGTTCTGCCCCGGGCTGTGCTATGATACCAGAACCGCATCGGCGAAGGGGGGAAGACGGCACCATACTAAGCGCACAAAAAACTAATACCAGGGGGCACGGCATCCGCTGCGCATCGCCTGGATGTGGTGTCTGACGGGAAGTGGTGGCAATGGATTTGCAGAAGTACTGAAGGTATATTGATAAGGTATAAAGTTTACGTTCCTGAGCAACCTATCCCACTGAAATTAAAATAGTATTTTCCCAGTGCGGCAGCGAAGCGCCTCCGCACAACTTGTACTGGAGCGACAAACGCAAGCACCCATGCATTCGGAATGAACCCCATCGGAAACGTCGGTACTTAGTGAGAGGATGTCGTCAGACATCATCGAACTTAGTATCCGCTACGTTTGCGGACTAAGCGCGAGCGGGGGTGAATCCGAATCCATGGATGCGTAACTTTGTCAACCACCTACAACTTACAAACCTCCCTGTCGTAAGTCATCAGCCCGTTTATTTCATCTTCGATGTCGGAGAGTTGTGTATATACTGCTCCGCACAATCCCTGTTCTTTGAGTGGGTCGATTTCTTCAGATATAAGTTTATGATAGGCTGCCTGGAATTCTTCCTGTGAAGAGCAGATTTTATATCCGTATGTCTTGCCGGAGCAGGTATGTCCTTTGACATGGCAGGTGTAGCCTCCGTATTCGGAAATGACGAAAGCGCGGTCAGATGGAGTTACGAACTGCTTTGCAAAGTAGTTATGTTCACTTTTGAAATCTCCCTGCCGTCTGTCAAACCATCCGCTGGCGGAATCGATGAGCCGGGTGTCATCCAGTTCGCGGAATAAGGCAGTGAGCTTTTTTGAATCAAACTGTCCCCAGCCTTCATTGAAGATTACCCAGGTGCTGATGCATGGGAATGCTTTTAGGGCAGTGACAGTTTCTTTGCATTCACGGATGAATTCTTCTCTGCCATGTACATTTTTCCTGCCGAAGAGAGGATGAATCCGGTCACTGGTGTGAAGCTTGAATTTTGGAAAGAGTGCAGGCAGCCAGGTCATGAACGGAGCATTGTAGGTGCCACCGTTTACCATGTCCTGCCAGACGATCATTCCAAGGCGGTCGCAATGATAATACCATCTTGCAGTCTCGACTTTTACATGTTTACGGATCATGTTGAAGCCGAGATTTTTCATGGTTTGGATATCATAGATCAGCGCTTCATCAGATGGTGCAGTGTAAAGCCCGTCCGGCCAGTATCCCTGATCCAGGACTCCATTCAGAAAAAGTGGTTCATGGTTCAGGCAGAAGCGGGGAAGTCCTTTTTTATCCGGTTCGATGGTAAAGGTACGCATTGCAAAATAGCCGGTGACTTTATCTTCGCCTGCCTGTATCTCAATTGTATAAAGATAAGGATCATCAGGATTCCAGGGATGCATATTGTTGACGTCACAGTAGCAGGAGTAACAGCAAAGAGAGTCAGACTGATTGGTGCAGATCCCTTTGGAAATCAGGCGACCGTCCATGTCTCTGACGTGACAGACAACCGCTTCGGCATCGCTGCATCCGGAAATCGGATGATTTAAAAGAAGGGATACGTGTACCGTCTCTTTTTCATATAAAGGGGTGAGTTCCAGTTTTTTGACATAGACAGCCGGAACCCATTCCATCCATACTGTCTGCCAGATTCCACTCTGGGCGGTGTAGAACATTCCGCCACGCTTTAATTTCTGTTTTCCAACACTGTGATAAGAAGTGTCGGAACGGTCTTCAATGTGTACAGTCAGAGTGTTGCAACCCACCTGCAGAGCATCTGTGATATCAGCAGAAAATGGAAGATATCCGCCGATATGTGAGACAACTACTTTTCCATTTACCAGAACTTTCGCATACTGATCGACTGCACCAAAATGCAAGATGCACCGGGATCCGTCGGAAGGAAGGCACTTGACCGACAGCAGGCGCTCACAGAGCATTTTTTCGTGCGGCTTTAACTGGAAACCGGCACCGGAAAGAGGGGCTTCCGGAGAAAAAGGAACGAGAAGAGTTCCTTCTTTGGTTATGGTATTTTTTTTTGAAAGAACTGTGTAATTCCATTCTCCATTCAGGTTGATATATTGATCGCGGATCATTTGCGGACGTGGATATTCTTCCAGTATGTGCTGCGGATCAAGAGCTTTTCCCCAACGGGTAGTCAGTGTCTGATGGGAAGCTTTTCTGGGAAAGATCCGTACACTTGCAAGTGCTGCTAAAAGATTCATAAAAAAACCTCTTTCGTTAAATATTCTTATAGTCTATTGTACCATGTGACAACAAAAACACCGCACATTTTATAGAAATTTTAGAAATGAAAACAGTGGGGAAAAACGGATTGTAAAAAAGAAAGAATCAGTTTATCATAAGAATATAAGAAAAGATGAGCTGTGAGAACACAGACAAAGAGCAGGCAGGAGGAAAGACCGATGAAAATAGTTTTAGATACACATGCACATACCATCGTCAGCGGACATGCATACAATACGATACGTGAGATGGCACAGATGGCGAAAGAGAAAGGACTGGAGGCATTTGCACTGACTGAACATGCACCGCAGATGCCGGGAACCTGTCATGAGTTCTATTTCCAGAATCTGCATATCGTACCGCGTGAAATGTACGGCGTGAGACTGTTCATGGGTGTGGAACTGAATATTATGAATGAAAAGGGAGAGGTTGACCTTCCGGAGAGCACACTTTGTCAGATGGATATTGCAATTGCAAGTATTCATGGACCTTGTTATAAAGGCGAGCGGACGGAAGAGGCAATCACGGCGGCATACCTTGCGGCAATGGAGAATCCGCTGATTCACATTATTGGACATCCGGATGACGGAAGATATCCGGTGGATTATGAACAGCTGGCCAAAAAAGCAAAAGAGACAGGAACCGTTCTGGAGGTAAATAACGGTTCGTTAAGACCTGGCGGATTCCGCGTGGATACCAGGAAAAATGATTTAAAAATGCTGGAATACTGTAAGAAATACGAAGTTCCGGTTACGATGGGAAGCGACGCACATATGGATGTAGATCTTGCAGATTACAGTTATGCGCTTCCGGTGATCGAGGAGAGTCATTTTCCGGAAGAACTGATCGTTAATACTTCTGCAGAGTTTCTGAAATCATGTATTCAGTATAAACGGAATATGTGGAAACAGAAAAAAGTGAATTGTTAATACGTCATTTACGTTAAAAAAGCCTGGATGAAAGATAGAGAAAAGACTTGATATCTAGTTTTTAATACTATATAATATCTATATTGAGGTGAAAAAGAATGACGATAAATACGGAAGATTTATTAAACAGTATCCTGGAAAGTGTCGGCAGAATTGATTATATTCATCCGGTAGATATTCCGAATATAGATTTATATATGGATCAGGTAACAACTTTTATGGAGGAACAGCTCAGTTCGACGAAGCGTTATGAGGATGATAAGATCCTGACGAAAACGATGATCAATAATTATGCGAAAAACAATCTGCTTCCACCTCCGAACAAGAAAAAGTATTCCAAAGAGCACCTTCTGGTTTTAATTTTTGTCTATTATTTTAAGAACTTGCTCTCAATCAAAGATATTGAGATTTTGTTAAAGCCACTGACAGACAAATATTTTGCTGTGGATTCGGAATTTGACATGGAAAGTATCTATGAAGAAGTCTGTAAGATGGAAAAAAGCAGGATCGGAGAGTTGCAGGATAGTATTCGTAAGGCGTATGAGACTGCTGAGCATTCTTTTGTATGTGTGGATGATGAAGAAAGAGAACAGCTTCAGAAGTTTGCCTTTATCTGTAATCTCAGTTTTGATGTGTATGTGAAAAAGCAACTGATTGAAAAAATGGTGGACGAACTTCCAAAGCCGGATAAGAAAAAATAAAAGCGTTAGCTTTTTTAAGAAGAATAAAAAAAGGAACGGATTTCAGATTTTGAAATTCGTTCCTTTTTGCTATTATGTGTTTGGCAATAGCTGTTACTATCAACTCCTGCCGGTGTCTGTAAAATTAAGATTCGGATTCTTCAGCCCCTGCCTGAAGTCTCTCAAATACCATATCGTATCCATCATTACCATAATTAAGAGAGCGGTTTACGCGGCTGATTGTTGCTGTGGAAGCACCAGTCTTTTCTGCAATCTCCAGGTATGTTTTCTGATCACGTAGCATCTTAGCTACTTCAAAACGCTGTGAAAGCGATAAAAGCTCATTGATCGTGCAGACATCTTCAAAGAATGTGTAGCATTCTTCTCTGCTTTTCAGACTGAGAACGGCATCAAATAAAGAATCGACCGCTTCTGTTCTGATTTTTCTACTCATTATATTATCCCTCCATGACAAATAATCAATAAGAGTGTGACATAAACTGCCCCATTCATTCATACAATGACATATTAGCACATTAAAATTTTAAAGTCCAGATATTTTGCAAAATTTTACAGATAAGAAAAAAGGAGCTGGATTTTTCTATTTTTACGACGAAAAATAGGGACGAGAGATTCTTTGACACCCCACTTTTTTTATAATATAATGATGCAATAGAGCCTCGAGAGAGGAGAAGAAAGAGGAATAAAAATATGAGTATTTATGATACATTAAATAACAGACAGCAGGAGGCCGTTTTCTATACAGAGGGCCCGCTTCTGATCCTTGCCGGAGCAGGATCCGGTAAGACACGTGTCCTTACACACAGGATTGCCTGGCTGATCGATCAGATAGGTGTGAACCCATGGAATATCTTGGCGATCACATTTACGAACAAGGCAGCCGGGGAGATGCGTGAGAGAGTGGATCAGATTGTTGGATTCGGTTCGGAGAGTATCTGGGTGAGCACCTTCCATTCAATGTGTGTGCGGATCCTGCGCAGATATATTGACCGGCTTGGGTATGATACAAATTTTACGATTTATGATGCAGATGATCAGAAGACACTGATCAAGGATGTGTGTAAATATTTGCAGATTGATACGAAAATGTTTAAGGAACGGTCGCTTCTTAGTGCGATTTCTTCTGCAAAAGATGAGCTTGTCACACCGGAAGAGATGACACTTCGTGCGGAAGGGGATTGGGCGAAAAAGAAGATTGCACAGGTTTATACCGAGTATGAAAAGCAGCTGAAAGCTAACAATGCACTCGATTTTGACGATCTGCTTTTAAAGACGGTACAGCTTCTTCAGACACAGCCGGACGTGCTGGAGTATTATCAGGAAAGATTCCGTTATATCATGGTGGATGAGTATCAGGATACGAATACGGTACAGTTTAAGCTGGTAAGCCTTCTTGCCGGTAAGTATCAGAATCTGTGTGTAGTTGGTGATGACGACCAGTCGATCTACAAATTCAGGGGTGCGAACATCATGAATATCTTGAATTTTGAAAAAGAATATCCGAATGCGAAAGTGATCAAGCTAGAACAGAATTACCGTTCCACATCCACAATCCTGAACGCCGCAAATGAAGTGATCCGTCACAATACAGGACGAAAAGAGAAGTCGCTCTGGACCGAGAATGGTGAGGGGGAGAAGATTCAGTTCCGTCAGTTTGATTCTGCTTACGATGAGGCGGATTATATTGTCAGTGACATCAAAGACAAGGTGAACAGTGGAAAAAGAGAATATAAGGATTTCGCTATTTTATACAGAACCAATGCGCAGTCACGTATATTCGAGGAAAAGATGGTGGTATCCAATGTTCCGTATAAGATCGTTGGTGGAGTAAACTTCTATGCAAGACGCGAAATAAAGGATCTGCTGGCATATTTAAAAACAGTAGATAATGGAAAAGATGATCTGGCAGTACGGAGGATCATCAATGTACCGAAGAGGGGGATCGGACTGACAACTATCGGAAGGGTGCAGGATTATGCAACGGAACGGGAGATCAGTTTCTATGAAGCAATCCTGGCTGCAGGATCGGTTCCGGGAATCGGACGTGCGCTTGGTAAAATCGAATCCTTTGCAGCCCTGATTGAGCATTTTAAAGCCGAAGGCGAACGCATGAGTGTAGCGGAATTGATGGATGAGATTATCGATGCAACTGGATATGTAGAAGAACTGCAGGCAGATTCTGATGAAGAAGCAGAAAGCCGTCTGGAAAATATTGAAGAGCTCCGGAATAAAATTGTTGCATACGAGGAGTCCTGTGAAGCAGAAGATGAAAAATCGACACTTTCCGGTTTTTTAGAGCAAGTGGCATTGGTTGCAGATATCGACAGTCTTGATGAGGAGACGGACTATGTGGTGCTGATGACTTTACATAGTGCGAAAGGCCTGGAATTTCCACACGTCTATCTCGCCGGCCTGGAAGATGGGATTTTCCCAAGCTATATGACGATCACGGCAGATGATCCGGCAGAGCTGGAAGAAGAGAGAAGACTCTGCTATGTGGGAATTACCCGTGCAAAGGAGAATCTGACGCTGACCTGTGCAAGACGACGGATGGTACACGGTGAGACACAGTATAATAAGATGTCCAGATTCTTAAAAGAGATTCCGCTGAGTCTGCTTTCTACCGGTGCCCTGTTCAAAAAGGAGCAGACAGAGGAGGAACCAAAGGTATCCGCTTACCGTCAGGCAAAGCAGGCATTTGCGACAAAAGCGTTCGCAGCGACAAAGCCTGCACAGCAGTTTACTGTGACCAAGGGAAAAGGTCCGGGATATGATGTGGGGGACAGAGTGCGTCATATTAAGTTTGGGGAAGGTCTGGTGACACAGATCACAGAAGGCGGACGAGACTATGAAGTGACTGTGGACTTTGATACGGCGGGCACGAAGAAGATGTTTGCCATATTTGCAAAACTGCAGAAAATTGACTAAAATTGCACTATGTGCCTAAGAAACACATTCTTTTTCGTAAAATCTGTGCAATATGGTGGAAATTATGCATGGATTTGTGGTATACTAGTTATAAACAATGAGTGAGCCGAAGCAGAGAGTGACGGCAGAAAGGGCGTGTATGGAGATGAACAGAATCGAAGAATTACTTGCAACAACGAAACTCAACGATATGATGCATAAGAAAGATGATGATCAGAAGACAACTGTTCTCTGGATTCTTGCAATTATCGGTGCGGTAGCAGCAGTTGCAGCAATTGCATATGCAGTATATTGTTTCTTTACTCCGGATTATCTGGAAGACTTTGAAGAAGATTTTGACGATGATTTCGACAATGATTTCTTCAGTGATGAAGATGAAGTACAGTAATATTAAGAAAGCAGCGAAGGCAGGAATTGTCAAAGATTCCTGCCTTTTCTATGTGAGGGTATATAGATAGATGAAAAAAGGACAGATATTAGAAGGATATATAGAAAGGGTAGATTTCCCGAATAAAGGATTTGCCGTGGTAGAGGGCGAAGAAAAAAAAGTGATCGTGAAGAATACCGTTCCGGAACAAAAAGTGCGTTTCGCGGTGAATAAGATACGAAAAGGTCAGGCAGAGGGACGACTTCTGGAAATTCTGGAGCATTCACCGGAAGAATGTCAGCCGGCATGTCCGCATTTTGGAGTCTGTGGCGGATGCACTTATCAGAATCTGCCGTATGAAAAGCAGGTGGAGATGAAGGAAGCGCAGATCCATGCAATGATGGATGCGGCGGTTGATGGTGATTATATCTGGGAGGGTGTTAAAGAAAGTCCGGTCAGAGAGGCATATCGCAATAAAATGGAATTTTCTTTTGGAGACGAATATAAGGACGGACCTCTTGCACTTGGCATGCATAAAAGAGGCAGCTTTCACGATATTGTAAATGTTACAGAATGCAAGATTGTGGATGAGGATTTCAGACGAATTATAAAGGCTGTTCTGGAGTTTGCGACAGATACAGGTCTTCCGTATTATCACAGAATGCGCCATACTGGATTTTTCCGTCATCTTCTTGTGAGAAAGGCAGTTCGCACCGGAGAAATTCTGATTGATCTGGTAACAACATCGGAGGCACAGCTAGATGAAGCCAGACTGGTGGAAAAGCTTACCGGTCTTTCTTATGATGGGAAGCTTGCCGGAATTCTTCATACAACCAACAACAGCCTTGCGGATGTGGTAAAAGATGAAGGAACCAAAATTTTATATGGACAGGATTATTTCTATGAGGAACTTCTGGGACTGAAGTTCAAGATCACACCATTTTCTTTCTTCCAGACTAATTCCCTTGGCGCGGAAGTGCTTTATGAAGCAGCAAGATCTTATATCGGTGAGACGAAAGATAAGGTAATCTTTGATCTCTACAGTGGAACCGGAACGATTGCACAGATCCTTGCACCAGTGGCAAAAAAAGTAGTAGGTGTGGAAATCGTTGAAGAGGCAGTAGAGGCTGCAAAAGAAAATGCTGCTTTAAATGGACTCGATAACTGTACCTTCTGGGCTGGAGATGTGTTGAAAGTAATCGATGATCTGGGTGAAGTACCGGATCTGATCGTATTGGATCCACCAAGAGACGGTGTGCATCCGAAAGCACTGGAAAAGATCATTGATTTTGGTGTGGAAAGAATGGTTTATATTGCCTGCAAGCCGACCAGCCTGGCAAGAGATCTGGAGATGTTGCAGGGAAGAGGATATCAGGTAGAACGGATTGGGTGTGTGGATCTTTTTCCGAGCACGGTGCATGTTGAGTCGGTAGTTCTGATGCAGTATTGTGGAAAATAAGAAAAATAGGCATATTAGACCACAAGATGTTGTGGTTTGAGGGCAAAAATTGGAGCAAAAAATGACCAGTTTTTGCCCTATTTTTTTCCATATTTTTATAGATGCATAGAGGCAAAAAAGAGATTTTTAAGTATTTTGGGACAAAATTCAGAGAAAGGAAAAGAAACAGGGATGGAGAAAAAGCAGCACCCAAGTTACGGAATGATTCGGTTTGCAAGGTCCTCAATCGGTGGTTCAGGAACGGCATTGTTTGGAAGTTCCATCATGCATAATAATGTCATACGCCTGTCCATTTCAAAAGGCATGATGGAAAGGGAGGGCAACGAGGACTGGTTTTTGGCAGGGACAGACATCAATGACATGATCGTTGAGGTGGAGATGTCCTATACACAGTTTGCCGAAGCAATCACATCACTTAACATTGGAGAGGGGATACCGGTTACCATTACAAAAGTGAATGGGACATTCGTTGAACCATGCCCATACAGTGACAGGCAGAAAGTAATGCGCCGGGAAGTGGATGAAGCAACCCGTGACTTGGTGCGGCAACTGGAAAAGAGGTCAGAGGAGATTGAAAAACTTCTGGATGAGAAACGTGTCCTGAGCAGGGAGGACCGGAGAAATATCGTCTCGACATTGAAAAATGTACGGCAGGAGTTAAAAAGTAATATCCCCTATCTGCAGAAACTGTTTGCTGAACAGATGGATAAAACCGTGACAGAGGCGAAAGGGGAGTTTGAAACTTACCTGCAGAACAAGATGAACAGCATTGCACTTGCAGCAATTTCAGAACAGATGAAGCAGGAGGAAATCAGTTTAAACAGAAACATGATACCGGAACTGGAAGTACAGGAGGGCGGGGAAGAGGCAGGGGAGATGGAAGCGGGAATGCACATGGACATGTAAGGCGGTACTTATTTTAGAAATGAAATGGGTACCGCTATTTTTTTATCCGAAAGGAAGGGGATGAAGTGAAGCGCAGAAAAGGACATGAGATAGACTATGCAGGGAAAAAATATGTTTCACTGCATGAACTGTGCGATGACCTGGACCTGCCTTACTCTCCGCTGGCACATAAATATTACAGGACGAAAGATATTGAACAGTCGGTAGAGAGGGCAAAAAAGGTAAAAGATGCACAGACCTACACCGTCTGGGGCAGGGAATATAAAAGCCTGACGGATATTGCAAAGGAGTACGGGACCAGTGCCGCCGTCATTTCAAAAAGACTGCAGGACGGAAAGACAGCCGAGGAAGCTATCGCAGAAATCATACAGAAGGAAACACTTTCTTTCTGCGGAAAGGAATTTCATGGACTGGCACAGATAGCAAACTTTTATGGAAAAGATTATTCGCTGGTCTGGGAGCGGCTCAAATATGGCATGAGAATGGAAGAAGCACTGTTTCTACCGATCAGGCAGATGAACAAGCCGCAGTATGAAATAACCTGTCGCAAAAATTTATGAGGAGGTCAAGTCAGAAAGGCTGGAACAGGAAAAAGGGATGCAGATGAACATGTAAGGCAGTACTTATTTTAGAAATGGAATGGGTGCTGTCTTTTTTTTATGGAAAAAGGAAGGAGACAGATCGGATGTCGGGATTTTTTTGCAACAGTCCAAGACTGCAGTTATTAGAACGGCAGATGCGCCAGCCGCCGGGATACCGTCCCAGAGGGCATGGGTGGATGTTTGACATGGAAGAGTGGAAAAGCAGGGGAAATTATTCAGAGATTGTGGACTGTGTCATCAGCCGGATGCAGATGGAACACTTAAAGAAAAGAATACAGGAGGTATTTGGAAATGCAGACAAGGAACTGATTTTTTATGACAGCAGGCACAGAACGGATTTTTCTTCCCTGCTGCTTGGCAGACGGAAAAAGAACCTGTGCGGACTTCCGAATTATGCCGCCGCAGTATTTCTTCTGTCTGCAGATGAAAACCTGTGGGAGAAAGTTTCCAAGCAGGTGCTGGATACGGGGATTTATTTTGACCGCATCCGGCTTGGCAGCGTTACGCTGGAACAATATATCCTGTTCCATGCGGCTAGGGATGTGTATCTGGGGACAAAGCATATCCGGCTGTCGGAGCTGACCGACAGGGAACTGATACCGGATGAAATCCTAAGGCTCATCGTCAATGCGTTCGTGATGGAAAGGTATGGAGTGGACATCGTAGAACAGGAGGTGTGGAATGAAGATTAGAGCAAAAAATAGGGAACAGACGGTAGATATGACTCTGCCGGTAACGGACATGGACATGCAGTATTACATGAAACGTATCGGGATAGAAAATGTTATGCCGGTATGTTGTATCAGTGAGGTACGGGATGAACCGCCCTATTTTGGATTTTTGAAAGGGCAGACCGTCAACATGGACGAACTTAATTTCTTTGCCAGAAGGATGGATGGAATGACGGAATATGAAAAAAGAGTGGTGGGTGTCTACAGCAGTGAGACAGGCATCCGGGAGATGAAACAACTGATCAACCTGACTTACAGCCTGCAGGGACTGTCACTGCTCACAGACTTGACGGACGGAAACCGTGTCGGGCTGAGACTTTATCTGGACCGGCACATTGCAATCTCAGAAGAAGAAAAGAGCAGGATAGATTTTAACGCATATGCACAGAAGATTTTTTCAGAAGGAAAATGTAAGTTCCTGCCACATGGGATACTGGTAGATCAGGGATTCCACATGGAGGAGGTCTATAACGGAAAAACCTTTCCAGAATACATCGACAGACCGGATGAAACCGTGGCAGTTTTATCTCTTGGAAATGAGGCAGGGGATGAGGAGTACCTTTATCTGCCAACGGACATCAGTGCCTTGGATAAGGTAAAGAAAAGATTAAACATCGCAGCATTTGCTGAAGGCATTGTGAACGGGATAGAAAATATCCGGCTGCCGGAGAGCATCCTTCCTTCCCCGGAAGATATGTGTATGTCTCTGCAGGGGGACATCCGGAAACTGACTCTTTTTAATGAGATGTGCCAGACCGTCAGCCGTTATGATGAAGCAAAAATGAACCGGCTTGCAATGGCGGCCGGATTCGTGGGGACAAGTGAATTTACCGACATCACTTACATTGCAAAGCATCTGGATGAATTTGAAATACATCCGCAGATACATACGGATAAAGAGTATGGGGAATTTCTGGTTAAAGAAGCGGGGATGTTTGAAGTCGATGAACTTCTCCTGCCGTATATTGATTATGCCGGGATTGCCCGTGATAAAAGACAGGCAGCGATGGCAGACAGCGGATTTATTCCAGAGGGCTTTGTTGGCACGCAGAGAGCAATCCATGAGTATCAGGAATATCAGGGAGAGTTTGCCGATCTGCTTGAAAAAAACGGGATACCCTGTGAAACGTTCTGCCTTTACAATTCGCTTATAGGGATGATGTATCAGGATGGAGAGGAGCAGGAAACGCTGTACCGGAGTGAACTGGCAGATTATGAGGAACAAATCCAGAAAGCCATCCTCAAAGAAAGGCATGTGGAAGAAGAGCCGAGGGGACTCATGCATTATTTTGACGGGAACAGACAGGTGGCTGCAAAAGTGATCAGTGCATTCCCCAAAGTGCAGAACATCCGGGGAGAACTGTTCGGAGTTCTGGAATGCAGTATCTGCCAGCCGCTGACGCAGAGTGAAATCTATGAACTGAAAAATTACTGGGACGGACAGATGAGTGACGGCTGGGGAGAAGGCTTTGAACAAAGACCAATCTATACGCAGGAGGGAGAACTGTATGTCAGTTTCTGGACACAGGAAAGACACTGGGGCGTCATGACAGAGGAAGAACTGGACAGAATCTGGAACCATGGCATGACGCAGACCCTGTAAAAAAATAATATTCTGCTGGATATGTGCTGGTGTATGTAGTATTGTGTGTCCCAAAGAAACCAAGGAGGCAAACAGATGAAATTGGATGATACAGTCATGGTGCAGTTTTTTGGGGAGCTTATCGAATCATACCGCCAGCAGATCATGGTTCAGGAAGAGGCAAGGGAACTTTCAAAGAAGGAAAAAAAGTTCCTGGCAGACTTAAGAAAAGAACTGGAGTTGTCAAACCCACAAGCGTATAGGATGGTGACAGAACTTTTTGGATGCATGTTAGACATCAGCCAGATCAAACAGGAACAGCTTTATATACAGGGAATAAAGGATGGAATACGAATCCGAAAACTGGTAAAAGAAATCGAGGAAGGTGAGGAATGTTAAGAAGGGAACAGATAGAACGGCTGAAGGAAAGATATCCTGCGGGTACCGTGGTCAGGCTGGGGCAGATGGAAGGGGAACACCAGATGCCGTCCGGCATGGAGGGAAAAGTAATTGGTGTGGATGATATCGGACAAATTCATGTGGAATGGGAAAATGGAAGCACGCTGGCCCTGAATGTGGAAGAGGATGACTTTACTGTCGTACCGCAGAAGGAAACCCTGTCCGAAAAGAAATGCAGGGAGTTTTTAGGGAAAGTAAATGAGATATTAAAAGAAACAGATTTCTATCTGCTGAATGTGTCATGCAATGGAGGGGACACCGCCTATGCTGCCCAAAAGCTGCTTGCCATGCATCAGGCATTTGAAACCGTGTACGGGGAAGGATATGTGGATGAAGAGTATGGGATGGTGATGATGCCAGCAGTGGTCTGCGGAAGGGATTCCGGCATACGCACGCTGGCACTTGTCACGCTTGATCTGGAGTCTTCCGGGGAACACTTCGGAACGATTTTCATGACGCCGGGCGGCTTGCTGGAGCAGGGGAGCAGCTCTTTGAGTGAAAAACAGAAACAGGCACTGGCAGAGTATTATATCCCATACGACTACTGGTACACGCCGCTTGTGGAAAGGGACCACCATGTGGATTTTACACAGATGCCGGAAGAAGTGGCAGACATCCGCAGGATGGTCGACGAACTGCTGGTGGAAGGGGAGGCTTTCCATATGAATGAACCAAAATAGGAGGAAAAAATTTTGAACAGCATCATAAGCTGGGTTGGCGGCAAGAAGGCACTGCGCGATCTGATCTATCTGCGCATGCCGAAAAACTATGACCGCTACATAGAAGTATTTGGCGGAGGCGGCTGGGTTTTATTCGGGAAACCGCCGGATAAATGCATGGAGGTTTACAATGATTTTAATTCAAATCTTGCAAACCTCTTTTATTGTGTCAAGGAAAGACCAATGGCACTGCTTCGGGAACTGTCCTTCCTGCCGCTCAACTCCAGAGATGAATTTACAACACTGCGGAAATTTCTGACCATGGAAGAATTTAAGAGTGAACATCTTGCAGAAGAATTAGAGATTGCAACGCACTTCTTAAAAGAACCGGAGGCGGCAGAAATCCGTGACATCCTCATGGAGCGTGCCGCAGTGGGTGATGTGAAAAGGGCGGCGGCATTCTATAAGATTATCCGCTACAGCTATGGGAGCGGATGCACCTCTTATGGATGCCAGCCTTTTGACATACGCAAAACCTTTACCATCATCTGGGAGGCAAACCGCAGGCTGAAGGATACCGTAATCGAGAATAAGGATTTTGAGGCACTCATCCGTCAATATGACAGACCGAATGCCTTTTTTTATTGCGATCCGCCGTATTTTGAAACCGAGGGACACTATGAGGTGGTGTTCCGTAAGGAAGATCATGTGAGGCTCAGGGATACCTTAAAAGGCATACAGGGAAAGTTCATGGTTTCCTATAACGACTGTGCCTATATCCGTGAGCTGTATCAGGACTTTCAGATTGAAGCGGTGACAAGGATCAATAACCTTGCACAGAGGTATGACAACGGAAGTGAGTTCCCGGAAGTGCTGATCGCAAACTATGACATGGAGGAAAGAAAAAAAAGCATGCCGATGCAGATGAATCTGTTTGAACTGTATGGGGAACAGAAAACGGTCCGGTGGAGGGGAAAGGAGACAGAGGAAGAGCCACAGGACACATAAAAAAGGAAAAAAGGAGGAAAACATGCTTCAGTTAGTAGAAATGGAAGGAAAGATGACGGAAAACGGGTGTATTGAGATTCCCGCAGTGGTGTTAGAGCAGGCTGGTATCTGTACCGGTGACACCGTGAAACTTGTGTATATGGCAGAGGACGGGGAACTTAAGAACACGGCAAAGGAGTTCCTGCTTGCAAGGGCAGGACAGGATGTGGCAGAGGAACTGGCAAAGGAGGAAAACATTGCGTTCCAGATACCGGAAGAATTATTAAGGGATGCCGGAATCCCGATGGACGCAGACCTTGACATTGTGTGTCAGGAAGGACGCATTATCATCCTGCCGTCAGAACTTGTGCAGGGGACGGAAGTGCCGGAGGAACTGCTTGCCATCTGCAGGGAGCTTGGCATCACGGAGGATAAGGTAAACATCATCTTGCGGACCACAGAGGAGGGGACGGATGAAAAAACCGGTGTATAAGCTGTTAGACGAAAAAGGACGTATCCTGATTCCGAAAGAATTCCGCCAGATGGCAGAGCTTGAGAGCGGGGATATCGTAAAGCTGTCCATGAGCAGTGGAAAGATTGTGGTATCCAAAGTAGATATCGTGGAGATGGGGAGTCAGGACCCGCAGGCAGTGGAAGCCTATGTAAATGCAGCGGTAAAACATATGAGTCCTGCAAAACAGGTGGCGCTTGCGGCAAGGATTCTGAAATTCGCACAGCAGGAGGGAGGTACGGATTGTTAAGGAATAAGTACAGGGCATTTGAAATCAAAGACAATCAGGTCAGCCAGACGCTGGTGGACGGGAATCTCTGCTCCATTGCAGAATTTATCCGGCACTGCAGTGAGGGAAGCATCATCACCCTGCACACCATGGAGGGCGAACCGTTTTTGATCGGACTCTCCAAGATGTTTGTATTCTGCGGGGACAAGGCATTCTTAGACAGGCAGTTAATCCCTTACCTGCGCAGCATGGGTGGGTAATGCGTATGAAAAGGATTTATGTTCAGAACGGGATTGTATTTTATTATGGGAATCCGGCTGGCTATCTGGGAGATGGGAAAGCAGTCATCGACTGCATGTTCCAGAAAGAGGAGCTGGTTTCGTTTGTGAAGGAACAGTTTTTGGTGGAACCCGTATTCCGGGAGGGTGTGTATGACCGGCTGTCGGAGGGAGGTGGTGTCAAAGAGACAGCGGAGGTCAGTATCGGGGAAGGGAGGAGGCTTAGAATCTATCAACTGGGACAGGACAGTCCAATCATGATGCGGTTTATCAGTCTGGCAGAGAGAAAAAAGAGAGGGTATGACAGACCGCGCAGGGAGGAATATGTCAGAGTCTATGAGGGGGAGATAGAAAACTATAGTCTGGAGGAAGTCTGGGAGAAATACGGACGGAGAGTACCGGAAGGGTTTCAGGGACATGCATTGTCCATTTCGGATGTGGTCGAGTTTGCGGATGGGGAAGTCAGCCGCTTTTTCTATGTCGAGCCATCCGGGTATGAGGAAATCAGATTTTAACAAGGAGGAGCATTATGCCAAAGGCAAAAACTGCCCAGAGCCGGGCAGAAACCACAGAACAGCAGGCACCATCCGGAGCAGGGAACAAAGAAAACTCCCCGCTCCAGTTTGATGTGCGCATCCAGTCCATCCGGCCGGGGGAAAGCATCAAGGGAACGGCATCCGTAAACATCAACGGGGCATTTGCAATCCGGGGTGTCAAGATTATTGAGGGAAGCAATGGACTGTTTGTTTCCATGCCAAGCTATAAGGTTGGGAATGAGTACAAGGACATCTGTTTCCCTATCACGCAGGAATGCAGAAAACAGCTCCATGAAGCAGTCATCGGAGCTTATGAGCAGGCAATCTCGCAGGGGCAGGACACGGTGGCAAAGCATCATGGGATGCAGGCACCGGAAGGACAGCCGATGGAGATGGCAGGAATGTAACAGGATAAAACCAGAGAACATAGAGCAGACCGCACAGGAACGGTCCGGCAGACCATGAGAAAAAATTGGAGGAAAAAGATATGAGAAATATGATGAAAAAAGCAGCACAGAATGTAAAGGCAGTTGCCGTGAGAGCAGGGATGTTAATGAAGGATACCAAGGGCGAGAACTATGTGGATACGGCGGTCAAAATCCTGATCGCAGTCGTTCTCGGCGCACTGCTCCTGGCAGGTCTTTATGCACTCTTCGGGGATGTGGTGATGCCTACCCTTACCCAGAGGATTCAGGACATGTTCAACTATGCAGGATAAGGAACACCGGTCCAAGACAGGGAAACAGAAAAATAATACAATGATATGGAGGAAAACAGATGCCTAGAAGAGCAAACACACAGACACAGCAGGAAACCGTACAGGAAAATGCCGCAGTGCAGGCAAATGCAGGGGCAGACATGCAGATGGAGGCTGCCATCACAAAAACACAGCCGGAAAAGGGTGTCCTTGCCCTTGCCGATGTAAAGATCGGGGATTTCATGACGATTCGAAATGTCAGAATCAAGGAAGATGACTATGGGCTGAC
The DNA here is from genome assembly GCF_027662015.1 of Coprococcus sp. AM100_B19A. Classification (NCBI taxonomy): domain Bacteria; kingdom Bacillati; phylum Bacillota; class Clostridia; order Lachnospirales; family Lachnospiraceae; genus Coprococcus; species Coprococcus sp. AM100_B19A. The sequence goes on along the minus strand of NZ_JAQDKN010000018.1, from coordinate 26,648 downwards.
GGTTGCCATGCCGAAAACAAAGGCAGGAGCAAATGAACAGTACAAAGACGCGGTGTTCTTTGCTGACAGGGGAATCAAGGAAAGATTTGACCAGACAGTACAGAAAGCGTATGAAACTTTTATGCACCAGCAGACGAATCTGGACGAGGCTGAGGAGCTGGAACAGGAAGAAAGTGGCATGAACATGGGAATGTAGCATGATCAGGCTGGCTTTCTTTTTTTCTGCTCTGTTTTTGGCGGCGGTCATGGATATGAGGACAAGGACCATCCCGGACTGGCTGGTCGTTCTGGTGGCACTTACCAGCATGCTGCCACCGGGACAGCCAAATCTTTTGGGAGTTCTTGCAGGGCTTCCGCTGCTCCTCGCAGGGATTACCATAGGAGGAATCGGCGGAGGGGATGTGAAACTCATGGGTGCATGCGGTCTGGTTCTTGGAGCGGGTCATGCGCTTATGGGACTGTTTCTTGCATTGTGCCTGCTGGTGCTGTGGCATGCGGCAGGGAACATGGGCAGAAAAAAGAACAGAAAGAAACAAAAAGAGGAGAAGGAACCGGCATACCCGCTTGTTCCGTTTCTTTTTGCAGGAATGCTGATTGGTATCTGGATAGGAGGTTAAAGAATTGAAAAAGAAATTATTACTGGCAGGGATTGTGGCACTGCTTGCAGGAACTGTCGTGGCAGCAAGAAAGAAAAAATATACGGAGACATCGAGATAGGAGGAGAAGAGAATCATGAAACTGTTAAAAAACCGTACTGTTCTTGGGGTACTCTGCATTGCAGTGTCCCTGCTCATCTGTTTTGCAGTGACACCGCTTGTCAATGCCGGACTGTCCCAAAAGACCACAATCGTGCGTTTTGTAAAGGACGTTAAGGCAGGCGAAGAGATCAAAAAAGGAATGCTGCTGGAAGTCGAGGTGGGAGGTTACAACCTGCCCGAAAATGTGTTAAGGAGCATCACGGAGGCGGAAGGAAAATATCTGACCGCAGATGTTTATGCAGGGGATTATATCGTAGCAGAAAAAGTAGCGGACGAGCCGGCTGCAGAAAATAAATACCTGTACAACTTAAACGGGGAAAAACAGGCAATCTCCATCACTATCAGTTCTTTTGCGGAAGGACTCTCCGGCAAATTAAAGAGCGGGGATATCGTGTCGGTCATCGCACCGGATTACCTGGGCAGCGGCGAGACAGTCATCCCGGCAGAATTAAAATATGTGGAGGTCATCGCAGTGACGGCAAAGTCCGGCTATGATGCCAATACACAGGAGCAGGAAGAGGAGAAGGAGCTTCCGTCCACCGTCACGGTGTTAGTCAGACCGGAGCAGAGCAGACTGCTGGCAAGGCTGGAAGCAGAGGGAGAAATCCACCTGTCACTGGTATACAGGGGAGACAGCCAGAAAGCCGCACAGTTCATTGAAGCACAGAATCTGGTGCTGGAGGAGCTTCTGGAAGAAACCACAGAGGAAGAAGAGGTATCTGTTGTAAAAAATGAGGTGCCGAGGACAGGAGGGGAAGCGGATGCAGTGACGGCAGAAGAAACCTCGGCAGACGAGAAAAATGATACGGATATGGAGGAATAGTGTTTGAATTTCATGAAAAATTCTTTGTTCCAGAGAAATTTGGAGCAGGAAAGGGAAGAAGAGATGCCGGAAGAGGGAGGCGTGCTTGCCGTGTGGGGCAGCCCTTCCTCCGGCAAGACGGTGGTGTCTGTGAAACTGGCAGAGCATCTGGCAAAGAAAAAAAGAAATGTCATCTTAATCCTTGCGGATATGGTCACGCCGCCGCTGCCCTACTTATGCGCACCGTCAGACATTGAACAGGAAAGGTCGTTGGGGAGCATTCTTGCCGCATCCCATGTGACGGAAAACCTCATCAAGAAGAACTGCATGTTCTACCGGAAGAATGATTATCTTTCCATGGTCGGGATGTTAAAGGGGGAGAATGTGTTCACCTATCCGCCCTATGAAAAAGAGCAGGCGGCAGAACTGCTCCAGCTTGCAGCACAGATCGCACCGTATGTCATCGTGGACTGCACCAGCAATATCGCATCGGATATCCTGTCGGCAGTCGCATTGATGGAGGCAGATACGGTATTAAGGCTGGCAGGGTGTGACTTAAAATCCATCAGTTACTTATCCTCCCAGCTTCCACTGCTCTCAGACCACAAATGGGATGCCGACAAGCAGCTAAAGGCCGTGTCCAATATCAGACAGCAGGAGGCGAGCAGCCACATGGAACAGATCCTTGGCAGTGTGTCGTTCCAGATTCCGCACAGCAGTGAGGTGGAAGCACAGTTTTTAGAAGGGGAACTGCTTGGGGAACTCGGCTTGAAAGAGAGCCGGACATTCCGCAGGGAGATAGAGAAAATCAGCAGGGAGGTATTCGGGGTATGAAAAACAACCAGAATCTGTTCTTTTCCCCGGAGGAAAAGGGAAGGGCGTTTTCGGATGTCTTAAAAGAGGTGCAGGAGTATATCTCCAGCAAATATTCCACGCTCATGGTAGAAGGCGGGAGCGAGGAAGTAAAACAGCAGGTCAAGCGGTACATCACAAAGTATATCTGCGACTACCGCATCACGGTAAAGGGAAAAACACAGGAACAGTTGATCGATGACCTTTACACGGAAATGGCAGAGTTTTCCTTCCTCACCAAGTACATTTTTGGAACCGGGATAGAGGAAATCGATATCAATTCCTGGCGGGATATCGAGATACAGTACAATGACGGCAGGTGTGAAAAGCTGGAGGAACACTTCGAGTCCCCGGAGCATGCGGTCAATGTCATAAGGCGCATGCTCCATGTGTCGGGCATGGTGTTGGACAATGCCTCCCCTGCGGTGTTAGGGCATCTGAGCAAAAATATCAGAATCGCCGTGTTAAAGACGCCGCTCGTGGATGAAGATGTGGGGATTGCAGCGTCCATCCGTATTGTCAATCCGCAGAGCCTGAAAAAGGAAAACTTTGTGGATGGCGGCACCGCAACAGGGGAAATGCTGGATTTTCTGGCAGAGTGCCTGCGTTATGGAATCAGCATCTGTGTTGCAGGAGCAACCAGTTCGGGAAAGACCACGCTTGCAGGCTGGCTGCTTACCACCATACCGGATGGAAAGCGCATCTTTACCATCGAAAACGGCAGCCGTGAGCTGGCACTTGTAAGGGAAAAGGATGGAAAAGTGACCAACAGTGTCATCCATACGCTGACCAGATACAGCGAAAATGAAAAGCAGAATATTGATCAGGACATGCTCCTCGATATGGCACTGCGTTTCAACCCGGAGATCATCTGTGTCGGGGAGATGCGTAGTTCGGAGGCGTACACGGCACAGGAATCGGCAAGAACCGGTCATACAGTGCTTACCACGATCCACAGCAACAGTTGTGAATCCACTTACAGCCGAATGAGGACACTGTGCAAGAGAAAATATGACATGGATGATGAGGTGTTGATGGACCTTGTAACGGAGGCATTCCCTATCGTGGTGTTCACCAAGCAGCTTGAGAACCGCAAGAGAAAACTCATGGAAATCATGGAGTGTGAGATCACGGCAGACGGAAAGCGGAAGTTTAACCCGCTGTACCGCTATGAGATCACCGAAAACCGGATGGAAGGGGACCGCTTTATCATTAACGGCACGCATAAGAAGGTGTGCGGAATTTCCGAGAGCCTCAAAAAGAGATTTTTGGAAAACGGCATGCCAAAAGATGTGCTGGAAAGAATTGAAAAAGGAGGGGAGAAAGCATGCTGACATTACAGGTCATTGCCTGCATCGGGATCATTACAGGGGCATTCCTGCTGTTCCACATCCGGCTAAATGACTTTACGGGGAACATTTTCCACAGGCTTTTGGACGCACCGAAAGGAATCCGTGAGGAGATACTGGAGGAAACCAAGCGCAGGAAAAAATCCTATTTCCGAAGGGAAATCGAGGAAGTACAGGCAATTTTGAAAACAACGGACAGGGAGGAGCTGTTCCCGCTTTTATGCACGGCATCCCTCCTGCTGTTTGCCGCAGGAGCAGCCATTGCCGTCATGATCGGAAATGTTTTTTTAATTCCGGTGCTGGCGTGCGGATTTTTATTTCTGCCGTTCTGGTACATCAGGCTGACCGCATCCCATTTCAAAAAGGATGTGTCATCGGAACTGGAAACCGCACTGTCCATTATTACAACGGCATACCTGCGAAGTGAGGACATCCTTACTTCGGTGGAGGAAAACCTCGAATATTTAAATCCGCCGGTCAAGACCGTGTTTGCAGATTTTGTGTCAAGAATCCGCCTCATAGATCCAGACCTTGAAGCAGCCTTGGAGGAGCTTAAGGGAAAGATTGAAAATGATGTGTTCATGGAGTGGGTGGATGCCTTAAAGTCCTGCCTGTATGACAGGTCACTAAAGACAACGCTGACACCGATCGTGGCGAAACTGTCGGACATGCGCATCGTGAATGCAGAGCTGGAATATCTGGTATTTGAACCCAGAAAGGAATTTATCACAATGGTGGTGTTGGCAGTGGGGAATATCCCGCTGTTATATTTCCTGAACCAGTCCTGGTACGATACGCTCATGCATACCATCCCCGGACAGATTATGCTGGCAGTTACCGGCGCAATTATTTTTGTTTCCACGGCATGCGTCATAAAACTGACAAAGCCGATTGAATACCGGACATAAGGGGGAGGGATAAATTGAAAATCGTACTGATAGTTGTATTCATCCTGACGGCATGCGGACTGTTCCTTCTGCTGTCGGGCATCTTAAAGCTGCCGACACTGCGGACCGGCAGGGCGATGATGCAGTCAGGGAAGAAAGAAAAGAAACTGCAGAAAACACTGGATGCGTTCTACATGGACGGAGCGGCATACTTAGGAAAATACATCGGGATGAATGCCTACAAAAAAAGCAGGATGCAGAATGTCCTAAATGCGGCAGGACTTAAGATGACACCGGAAACCTATATGGCGTATGCCTATCTGAAGGCAGGGAGCATTTTTCTCCTGATCCTTCCGGCACTGCATGTATTTCCGCTGCTTGCCATCCTGCTCGTGCTTTTAGGAGTCATGGTCTACTATAAGGAGACAAGAAAAGCAGAAGAGCTGGTAAGGGAAAAAAGAGAGCAGATCGAGGGAGAGCTGTACCGTTTTGTTTCCACCATCACACAGGAGCTGAAAAACAGCAGGGATGTACTTTCCATGCTGGAGCATTATAAGGAAAATGCCGGGGACATGTTCCAGAAGGAACTGGACATTGTGTGTGCCGACATGCGTTCCAGCAGCTATGAGGCAGCACTCACCCGTTTCGAGGCAAGGCTCAATTCCCCGCAGCTCTCCGATGTGGTCCGTGGACTGATTGGTGTGTTAAGAGGCGATGACGGTGCAGTGTATTTCCAGATGCTCACACACGACTTCAAGCAGGCAGAACTGCAGAGGTTAAAGGCAAAGGCAGCAAAAATCCCGCCGAAAATCCGTGTCTTTTCTTTTGCCATGCTCTTATGTTTCCTTGCAACCTATTTTGCCATAATCGGCTATGAGATCATAAAGTCCATGGGAACACTGTTCTGATAAAAGCGCAGGAAGGAGAAAAAATGAAGCGGATCTATAAAATTATGAGGGACAAAAAGGGGGAGGGATATATCGATGCGGCAGTCGTTGTATTCTGTGTGATGTTTGTCATTGCCCTTGGCGTCAGGATATTCCCGGTTTTTATCACGAAGATACAGCTTGACAATTTTGCAGACGAGCTGGTGAGGGAGGCAGAGATCAGCGGCAGGGTTGGAAGTGAGACAACCGCAAGGCAGAGAACCTTGGAGGAAAAAACAGGGATACATCCAGCCGTAAGCTGGTCAAGAACCGGAAAAATCCAGTTGAATGAAGAGGTGACGGTAACACTGATGTTACAGAAAGACCTCGGACTTTTTGGAAAGTTAAGGTCGTTTCCGGTAACCATAAGGGCGAGGGCATCGGGAAAGAGTGAGGTGTATTGGAAATGAGAAAATGCTATCAGAGTTTAAAAAGACTTCTGACAGGGCAGGAGGGAAGCATGGCTCCGGTTGCTGTAGCTGCAACAATAGCCATGCTTTTTATCATCCTTGGTGTTTCAGAATACATGCGCCTTGTCATCACGGCAGCCGGAATCAAAGATGCCATGGAATCTGCCGTAGTTTCCGTGGTAAACGACAATTACAATGAAGTTTATCATGGTGTCAGGGAAGGATATGCTGCAGGATATGAGCCGGACGATACGGGATTTGCGGCATCCGTGGACCATGGGGATATCTATGGCAGGATGTGTTTTCTGCTTGGTCTGGAAGAGGATGGGAACAGTTATGTCCGCTATAACAACAGTGGTGAACTGGAGTACAGGCTCAAAAATCTTTCTGTGGACATCCACAACACGGCACTGGCATCGCCGGGAGGAACTTATTATGCGGATGCAGAGGTCACGATGGAAGTGCCTGTGCGTTTCGCAGGAAAAATCTTGTCGAATATGTCGGTCAGACTGAAGGTGAGAGCAGCCTACCGGGAGAAATTTTAGTAACATGTTACAGATATCGTAAGACTTATTACATTTCCATAGACTTTCCAGACGTTCTATGGTAGCGTGTGAACTACGAAAATCAATCAAAAAAGCATAAGGAGGGAATGCCATGAAAGATAAGACAAAAAAGTGGTTGGCAGTCGCAGGACTTCTAGCAGTATGTGCGGTGCTTGTGTTTGGAATCAGCAGGGTGCTCTACCATGAGCCGGACAGGGAGGCACAGGTCGTGGAGAGAGAATCGGAGGAGACAGAACTTTTTGTGGAGACAGAAACACCGGAACAGGCTCCGGCAGAAAGCACAGAAGCAGAGACGGAAGAGCTGCTTGTGATCGAGACGGAGACAGGAACTTCCGTAAATGACAGGGAGCAGGAAATTCAGGAAACCCCGGAGAAAACGGAAGCGGAAAAGCCGAGTGAGCCGCCTGCACTGTCTGAGGGAACCGCCACGGACCAGCCGGATACACCGCCGTCCTACGAGGAGAAAAAACAGGAGGAACCGGCTCCGGCAGAGAACCAGACGCCAAAGACAGGTGATATAAAAGACGGAATGATGTACGTGGAAGGATTTGGCTGGGTTCCATACGAAGGCGGTGGAGGAGAAGGAACCTACGCAGATGATATGTATGAAAATGGCAATAAGATCGGAATCATGGACTAAATAAACGGAACATAAGGAAAAGGCACAGCAGAAATGTTGTGCTTTTTTTGGTTTGCGCGCCATGGGCGCGCTCTAATGGGTGAAAGTCCCGAACACGCCTAGGCAACGAGGAAGTGTATAGCAGAACAGCAAGGGTGTCCATCGTGAGGTGGAATCTGAAGGAAGCTGTAAGCAAACTCTTGGTCCGACGGACAGAAATCACATATAAGGCTCGGAAATACGGATAAGTCTGCCAAAAGAGATGAAGTCCTAAAGTTGCTGGAAGTACGAGTAGATGTGGCGGATAGATGAGAGGAAAGAGCGTGCACCTTAAGCGTGGAGGTCTCACAGGGGTTTCATTAGCCTAGTAACAACGAACTGTGAGAAGTCAGCCGAGCCCATAGTAGTGAAGAAGTCTCTGTAATGGAGATAGAGCAAAGGGGCGAACAATCAATAAGTTTGAGTATGTCTCGTATTGCAGAAGAGATAACATCTGCCGTAACCAATCGGGTAAAAGATGGTCAAATCAAGCGGGACGGAAAGGAAAGAACGCATGGACACAAGTAGTCTAATGGAGCAGATACTATCTAACGATAATCTCAACAGAGCATATCTGCAAGTCGTACGAAACAAAGGTGCCGAGGGAGTAGACGGAATGAAGTACACAGAACTCAAGGAATATCTTGCAAAGAACGGCGAAATTATCAAGGAACAGTTGAGGATAAGAAAATATAAACCTCAACCAGTACGAAGAGTGGAGATACCAAAGCCTGATGGAGGTGTCAGAAACCTGGGAGTACCGACAGTAACAGACAGATTCATACAACAAGCTATTGCACAGGTTTTAACACCAATCTATGAGGAACAATTCCATGACCATAGCTATGGATTCAGACCGAACAGATGTGCACAGCAAGCAATCCTTACAGCACTCGATATGATGAATGACGGAAATGATTGGATTGTAGACATTGACTTGGAAAAGTTCTTTGACACAGTAAATCATGACAAACTTATGACTATCATAGGTAGAACTATTAAAGATGGAGATGTTATCTCTATTGTCAGAAAATACCTAGTCAGTGGAATCATGATTGACGATGAGTATGAGGATTCTATCGTGGGAACACCTCAAGGTGGAAATCTCTCGCCATTATTGGCAAATATTATGCTGAACGAACTAGACAAGGAAATGGAAAAGAGAGGACTTAACTTTGTACGGTATGCGGATGACTGTATCATTATGGTCGGAAGTGAAATGTCTGCGAATAGAGTTATGAGAAATATCTCACGATTCATTGAGGAAAAACTAGGACTTAAAGTCAATATGACGAAGAGCAAAGTAGATAGACCAAGAGGAATTAAATACCTTGGGTTTGGATTCTACTACGATACAAGTGCACAGCAATTCAAGGCGAAACCACATGCAAAATCAGTAATGAAGTATAAGAAGAGGATGAGGGAACTCACTTGTCGTAGCTGGGGCGTTAGCAACAGCTATAAAGTAGAGAGACTTAATCAGCTTATCAGAGGATGGATTAACTACTTTAAGATAGGTAGTATGAAAACTCTCTGTAGAGAACTTGATGGAAACATTAGATATAGAATACGCATGTGTATTTGGAAACATTGGAAAACACCACAAAACAAAGAGAAGAATTTGGTTAAACTCGGCGTTCCAAGATGGGCGGCACATAAAGTGGCAAATACTGGCAATCGGTATGCACACATGTGTCACAATGGATGGATACAAAAGGCTATAAGCACAAAGAGACTAACTTCATTTGGATTAGTCTCAATGTTAGATTACTACACCGAAAGGTGTGTTACTTGTTAAGTTGATTGAACCGCCGTGTACCGAACGGTACGCACGGTGGTGTGAGAGGTCGGGAAATCACTCAGATTTCCCTCCTACTCGATCGGGCAGATACGGGAAGTGTGCCATATCTGCCTGTCTGTGTTTAAAGGAGAAAAGATGAAATATATCAAACAGAAAATCCTGCTGTTTGTACTGTTGTTTGCCATGGCGATGCCGGTATCGGTCTATGCAGCCGGGGAAGGGAACATCGACAATGGCGGTGGAGGTATGGGAGCAGGAACGGGAACTAATTTTTGGAGCAGCCACGATGAGGGTGTGCGTGTGACGGTAGTCAGAGCCAGTGACGGAAGTGTTGCATCCAAATCTATAGACCTCACAAACAAGCAGCCCAATAACATCGTGGTGCAGTTTGGAAAAGTATCTAAGACAGCGTATAAAAACGGAGCGGCTTTGATGGTAAAAACCAGTGCGTATGAATACATCAATCCTGCACAGTCCCTGCCACAGATCATCAGCACCTCAAGAGGCGGGGCAAACCTTACAGCCATCAAACAGTACTTTACGGACGAGCAAGTGATCAGAGCCATTGCAGGATATGTCGGCATGGATTTCCAGACGCTGACAAACGGAGAGTACAAACTGTTATTAGAGCCAATCGCATATGTAACTTTTGAGGGAGTCCGGACTGCGTTTACCGCCACGGAAGCGGCAAAATACAACCAGTTAAGGGGTGGCATGTTACGAAAGAAAATGCCGTCTCTTTCCCATAAAAACCTGCCGCTTGCCATGTTCCTAGAAACATCGGATTTAGGGTATCCGGCATGGAGCGGTTCTAAGACAGAGAAAGCAAATGATGAGGATATCATCCGCACATTAGGACTTGGCATCGTGCGGTTTAATGAGGTGATTACACCGGAAGTCATCGAAGCGGACTATGAATACCGTGTGGATACGGATGTGATAACGGCGGTCACGGTCAGTGGAGGACAGAGCGATCCAGACAACTCCGTCACCGTGACATTTTCTATTTTGGGAAGAAGCTACAAGGTTGAAAATGTGTATTACCCGGAGGATGGACAGCAGCTTGTGTGGGTAAAATGGCATACCCCGTCCACAGAACAGCATATCACGATTAGCGTGACCGCCAGCGGAGGCAGTGCATCCGTAAGCCGGGGAACCATCACGGCGAACATTGTGGATCTGGATGACAATCCACCGCCAAATCCTGTTGCAGATGACAGAAATGACAGCTACCGGAAAGAAAATGCAGTGATGCCTGTAAATCCAGAAAAGACACAGGCAGCATGGAGTGTCTGGAAAGCCAAGTGGAAGGAAAAATGGGTATGGCACAGTGACTGGAACTGGGAGTCAGAGGACCATTCGGCAAGCTGTGAGGCAGGATGCACACAGAGCCATGGACACTGGGAGGATGATGGCGAGTATGTGGATGAAGGCTGGTGGGAATTTGAAGAGAAACATTATTCGGCATCCCTGACTGCGGATATGCATCTGGTCACGGACGAGAAGGCACCGACTGCGGACGGCATGGTTACAAAAAGCGGGTATGGCGTGAATGTTTCCCTGAGTGCAAGGGCATCGAGCAGCCAGACATCTGCAACAACAGCACCGCAGACAGCAGTCAGTTACTTCCCGGAATTTTATTACGAAACCTACTGGCGGCTTTTAGAGAGAACCCGAAATGGATACAGTGCGGTCTTTGAATTTAAGAATAATGAGTATTCCACTTATTACCGGAGGACACATTTCACACCGGTCTGGATGCCGGACGGGGAGTACCGGGTATATACTTATCTGCTTGACTGCTGGACACCGGATGGAATGCTTTCCATGAACCTGTCAGACGCTGTGCAGATATCGGGAAGCCTGTGGGATGACTGGCATATCGCACCACAGAATGTGAGGTAGGAAATGGGATATGAGAGAATCCAAAAGCCGGAAGGACTGCTCTACCATTACACTCGAAAAGAAAATCTGGAATCCATCTTAAGGGATGGAAGGATACGGAAATTTTGTGACAGGGAAACATGGTTCACAAAATCCCTTGCAGATACGCTGCGGCTTATGTCACTCACGGTGATGCAGGAGGGAGCAGCTTATTATGATGCGAGGGGCAGGCTGCAGCGTTACCCGGCATTTGTGCCGGAGGATTATGTAGTTTTAGAACTTACCCCGCGCTACCAGAGCGGGGAATGGGTGATCTGGAATCAGGAACTTCCACCTAATGCGCCGGAGTCCGTAAGGGAGCTTGCGGAGGAGTTCAGCCACTTAAAACTCGGATACCGTGGAGATTTAAAGTTCTGGGAGAATCCTGTCATTTATGAGATGACAGACCTTTTGGAAGAACCGGAGCAGACCAGTGAAATGAAAATGCAGTAAAAAAACAGAAAAAAGGAAAGGAAGATCAGATGAAGAAAAAGAAATGGATGATGATGGCAGTGATGGTGCTTGCACTTACGATGATGTTTGGAACTACAGTATATGCGTCAGGAAAAGGGGACGTGGCAGGAGCAATCGAGGGTACATGGCAGGATGCCTCCGCACAGATCAAGACAGTAGTCAATAAGGTGGTGTTCCCGGCAATCGACCTGATACTTGCCGTATTCTTCTTTGCAAAGCTGGGTACTGCATACTTTGATTACCGAAAACACGGGCAGTTTGAATGGGCGGCACCCGCAATCCTGTTTGCGTGTCTGGTGTTTACGCTGACGGCACCGACCTATATCTGGAAAATCCTTGGCATATAGGGGATGGTGAGAAAGAAGGTGTCAGATGTTTATATTTGATTTTGTTGCGGAAACCGTACTAGACCAGATCATCGACTGGCTGTATGGGAAGATCGTTGGATTTCTCAATGATTTTTTTGCAATGATGAACAATATGGGAGTGGAATTGTTTGACCTGCCGTGGGTGAATGCAATTACCACTTTTTTTAGCTGGCTTGGCTGGGCATTGTTTGTGGTAGGGCTGGTGGTCGGAGCTTTTGAATGTGCCATAGAGTATCAGGGAGGAAGGGGCAGTATCAAGGATACTGCCTTAAACTATGTCAAGGGATTTATGGCGGTCAGCCTGTTTTCCATTCTTCCGGTCAACTTATACTCCTTAAGTGTGTCGCTGCAGAGTTCCTTCGGATCGGCATTATCCGGCATTACAGATGCGGAAAGCATCGGGATGACTGCACAGCAGGTGCTTATGTCAGCCGCCATGCCGGGAGTGGGGAATCCGATCCTGCAGATATTCTGTGCCGTGATGATGGGGTATGCCGTGATAAAAGTGTTTTTCGGAAACCTGAAAAGAGGAGGAATCCTGCTCATACAGATCGCAGTTGGAAGCCTTTATATGTTTTCTGTTCCAAGAGGATATATTGACGGTTTTACCCAGTGGTGCAAGCAGGTCATTGGAATCTGTCTCACCGCTTTCCTGCAGTCCACCATGCTCACGGCAGGACTCATGATCTTCAAGGACCACCCTCTGCTTGGTCTGGGTGTCATACTTTCCTCCACGGAGGTGCCGAGGATTGCCGGACAGTTCGGACTGGACACCAGCACAAAGGCGAACCTGATGAGCGGAGTCTATGCAGCGCAGACAGCCATCAACATTTCAAAAACGGTTGTCAAAGCAGTGGCAGCATAAGGCGGTGGAAACATGGAGAAAAAGCTGGGGAGTCTGTTCGATGGAATCGGGGGATTTCCATTGGCGGCAAAAAGAAATGGCATACGGCCTGTGTGGGCGAGTGAGATAGAAAAGTTTCCCATGGCAGTTACCATGTACCGGTTCCCGGAGATGAAACACATGGGAGACATTACAAAACTGCATGGGGAAAACCTCCCGGTTGTGGATGTGATAGCCGGGGGTTCGCCATGTCAGGACTTATCCATTGCCGGGAGACGTGCAGGACTTGCGGGGATGCGTTCCGGTCTCTTTTTAGAGCAGGTACGCATCATAAAAGAAATGCGCAGGCAGGAGGAAAGGAGGAAAAACAGCAGTGGAAGGAGAGCAGATGTCCCTGTTCGACCTCGGTATATGGTCTGGGAAAATGTGCCGGGAGCCTTCTCAAGCGGAGAACCAAAAGGAGCAGATTTTAAGAGAGTCCTCGAAGAAGTCTGTGGTATATCGGAGGAGTCCGTATCTTTACCTGGACCGCCGGATGGGGCATGGACTCCTGCCGGGATTATTCTGGGACAGGAATTCTCTGTTGCTTGGAGGGTACTGGACGCTCAATTTTGGGGAGTCCCCCAGAGACGCCGAAGAATCTTCCTTGTCGCAGATTTTGGAGGCCACAGTGCCGGAGAGATATTATTTGAGTCCGAAAGCGTGTGGAGGCATTATCAGGAGAGCAGGGAACAGAGGCAAAAAGCTGCCGCCAATCTTGGAGGCGGCACTCTTACTTCAGGCACAGGAGCCGACATCGTGTGTCTGATGGATCAGGGAGGACAGCGGATGGATGTGTACCGGAACCTTATCGGTACACTTCTGGCACACAGTTCAAGCACACCGCCCATTATCATGGCGAGCAGTCAGGCAAATGCAGAAATCGGGATCGGATACTGTCCGACCATTACAGCAGCGGCAGGGATGGCAGGCAATAACCAGCCGATCCTGTTTGACAATCACGGGCCGGACACCCGCTACAGCGGACCGGTGAAGGTGGCGCAGACCATTACTTCTGCACTGGGGACGGGAGGCAACAATACGCCGCTTGCTGTTCATGGAGAACCCTACTGCATCGCCGGCAATGTCATCAACCGTCAGGATAAAAACGGGGGAAACGGCTGCGGCTATCAGCAGGGAGTCAGTTATACGCTGACAACAGAGGACAGGCACTGTGTGGCATACACGGATGACCTGCAGAGAAAAAAACGTGTGAGAAAACTCATACCGCTTGAGTGTGAAAGACTTATGGGGTTCCCGGACCACTGGACGGACATTCCGGGAGCAAGTGACAGTGTCCGGTACCGGGCATTGGGAAACAGCGTGGCAGTGCCGTGTGTGGAATATATCCTCTGCGGCATTGCTTATTTTTTAGAAAGACAGGAGGGAGAACGGGATGTACATATACCCGGATAATCTGAAATCGAAAGCGAGCATGTGGCTGTGGGAGCTAAAAGACCTTGCAGTGACAGGAATCATCGTACTGATATCCGTGTTTGCATTTGCCTATGCAAAACTGTGGTTCCCGATGGTGATAGCAGGTGTATACGCATTTTTAACGATACAGGTGGAGGATACCACCATCTTAAAATTTATCCGCTATGCATGTGCGTATTTTTTGGTGGAACAGCAGCATTATGAATGGAGGTATACCGCAAATGAAACGGAAGAATGAACAGTCCACAAGGGAGCTGATGGGGACAAAAGAACTGTCGGATTACAGCATCCGCACCTACCGGAAGGACGAGCTGGTCTATTTTCTGATCCAGCCGAGCAACCTGTCCGTGTTGTCGGAGGAGAGCCTTTCCGCAAGAATCTATGGACTCATGACGGTATTAAAAGGCATCACAGAAATCGAGATGATGTGCTTAAATTCCCGTGAAAATTTTGAGGACAACAAAAGATATTTAAAGAACCGCGCGGAGGAAGAAACCAACCCGACTGTGCGGAAACTGCTGGAACTGGATGCAGGACACCTTGACCGGATGCAGGTGCAGATGGCAACGGCGAGGGAGTTTTTACTGATTATCCGGCTGAGAAACCAGAAGGAGAATGAGGTGTTCGCTTACTTAAACCGTATCGAAAAAATGCTGGTGGAACAGGGATTTACATCCAAAAGAGCGGATGAGGAGGACATGAAGAGGATACTGGCTGTTTACTTTGAACAGAATGTCACAACGGAAAAATTTGAAGAATTTGATGGAGAGAGGTGGATCATTTTAAATGAATAACAACAGAAAGAAAAAAACACAGACACAGACACCGGGGGAAGAGAGGCTTAAGAGTTTCCTTGATATGATCGCACCGTCCGTCATCCAGTTTTACACGGATCATTATATCTGCGGGAATACGTTCCGCAGTGTCTGGGCACTCAGGGAATATCCGACTGCAACGGATGAGCAGGCAATCCTGCGCCATCTTGGGGAAAAGGATGGCGTGACACTGCGTATCTATACCAGACAGGTCACACCGGCAGAGGAGAAAAAAATCATCAGCAATGCGGCAAACAAGAACCGCATGAAACAGGGAAATACAGAAAATTTACAGGAGACAGTCACGGCAGCGAGCAACCTGCAGGATGTGACCAACATCATTGCGACCATGCACCGCAACAGGGAGCCGTTGCTGCATACGGCTGTGTATCTGGAGTTATCCGCAGCGGACATGGATAAGTTGAAGCTGTTGCAGACCGAAGTGTTGACAGAACTCATCCGTTCCAAACTGAACGTGGATAAGCTGCTGCTGCGCCAGAAGCAGGGGTTCCTATGTGTGCATCCGGCTGGCAGGAATGTCTTTCTGGAACAGTTTGAACGTGCGCTTCCGGCTTCGAGTGTGGCGAACCTGTTCCCGTTCAACTACTCCGGCAAGACCGATAAGAACGGATTTTATATCGGGAGGGATAAGTTTGGAAGCAATGTCATTGTAGATTTCAACCAGAGAGCGGATGACAAGACCAATGCCAATATCCTCATCCTTGGAAACTCCGGGCAGGGAAAATCCTACCTGTTAAAACTGATACAGACCATCCTGCGGGAGTCCGGGATGAAAGTTATCTGCCTGGACCCGGAGCATGAATATGTTGACCTGACCGGAAATCTGGGAGGCTGTTTTGTGGATCTGATGAGCGGGGAGTATATCATCAATGTGTTAGAACCCAAAACATGGGATGAAAACGGCAGCCCGGAGGATACGGAGGCACCCTATGCGTTCCGCTGTTCCTCAAAATTAAGCCAGCATATCTCTTTCTTAAAAGACTTTTTCCGAAGCTATAAGAATTTTACGGACAGCCAGCTTGATACGATAGAGATCATGTTAGCGAAACTTTATGAGAAGTGGAACATAGGGGATGATACGGACTTTGGCAGGCTTACGCCAAAGGATTACCCGATCCTGTCTGACCTTTACGATCTGATGGAGGAGGAATATAAGCATTACGATGCGAAGAAGAAACAACTGTATACCGCAGAGCTTCTGCAGGAAATCTGTCTTGGACTTCACTCCATGTGCAAGGGAGCGGAGTCCAAATTTTTTAACGGACATACAAACATCACGGACAGCAGCTTCCTGACGTTCGGTGTCAAGGGACTGCTTCAGGCGAGCAAAAATGTGAAGGATGCCATGCTGTTTAATGTGCTTTCCTACATGTCAAATGAACTTCTGACCAACGGGCATACGGCAGCCTGCATCGATGAGTTTTATCTGTTCCTTACCAACCTGACCGCCGTGGAATATATCCGCAACTTTATGAAACGTGTGCGTAAAAAGGACAGTGCCGTCATCCTTGCCAGCCAGAATCTGGAGGACTTCAATATTGATGGAATCCGGGAGTACACAAAACCGCTGTTTTCCATCCCAACCCATGTATTTCTGTTCAATGCGGGAAACATCGATTCCAGATTTTATATCGATACCCTGCAGCTTGAGCAGAGCGAATACAACCTGATCCGTTATCCGCAGAGAGGCGTGTGCCTCTATAAATGCGGCAATGAACGTTACAACCTCATGGTACATGCACCGGAGTACAAGGAGAAACTGTTCGGAAGTGCCGGAGGACGATAAGGCAGGGAAAAAGGAAGGAGGGATGCCAGACTATGGATATGAGGGAGCAGAAATTCGGCATTGAGATCGAGATGACAGGCATTACCAGACAGCGTGCTGCGGAGGTCATGGCAGCCTATTTTTCCTCTGTGGCCAGCTATGACGGCGGAAGCTATGAAGTGTACAGTGTCAGGGATGCGGCAGGCCGCAGATGGAAAGTCATGTATGACTCCAGCATTGAGGCGCAGAAAAAGGGCGGCGGTTATGCGGGGAGTGAGTACAAGGTAGAATTTGTTTCCCCTATCTGTGAATATGCGGATATCCCTGTCATACAGGAACTCATCCGGCAGCTCCGGCATGCAGGTGCAGTGGCAGGAAAGAATACAGGCATCCATGTGCATATCAATGCGGCACCCCATGATGCAAGGACACTGCGGAACATCACCAACATCATGTACAGCAAGGAAGATTTGATCTATAAGGCACTTCAGGTAGATGTAGAGAGGGAGCACCGCTACTGCCAGAAGGTGGAAGAGGACTTTTTGCAGGAACTGAACCGGAAGAAACCAAAGAGTCTGGAGGAAGTGAGCAGGATCTGGTACAAGGGGGGTGATGGAAGGCACAGGCATTACCATGAAAGCCGTTACCACTGTCTGAATCTGCACAGCGTGTTCCAGAATGGAACGATTGAGTTCCGGCTGTTTAACTCCACCACCCATGCAGGAAAAATAAAGGCATATATCCAGCTCTGCCTTGCCATTTCTGCGCAGGCATTGAACCAGAAATGTGCCAGCCGGATCAAGACTGCCAGCACCAACGAAAAATATACATTCCGTACCTGGCTGTTAAGGCTGGGAATGATCGGGGATGAATTTAAGACGGCGCGGAAGTTCCTTCTGGAAAATCTGGAGGGCGGCATTGCATGGAAGGACCCGGAACAGGCTGTGCGGCAGAAGGAAAGACTGCGGGCGATGAAAGAAAAGAAAGAAATGGAAACCGGACATGCACAGCAGGCAGACAGCATGGAAGAAGAGGTGCCGGAGGATGCACAGGGAATGAACATGACCATGTAAAAACAAAACGCAGAGAAAGGAAAAAAGAATATGAACATGACAGGAAGAAGATATATTGCATACGGCTCGAACTTAAACCGGGCGCAGATGGCACTGCGCTGCCCCGATGCAAAGGTGGTAGGAACCGGGGAAATCAAGGACTATGAGCTGTTGTTCCGTGGAAACAGGAACGGGGCGGTAGCTACGGTGGAGCCGAAAAAAGGAGAAAGTGTGCCGGTGTTGATCTGGGAGATCAGTCCGAGAGATGAGTTTAACCTGGACCGTTATGAGGGATATCCGAGACTGTATGGAAAAGAAATGCTGGAAGTAGAGATGGATGGAAAACGAGAGAAAATGATGGCATATACCATGACGGAGGGGCATGCCATGGGAGTCCCTTCGGAACATTACCTTGCGACCATCCGCACCGGATATCAGGAGGCAGGATTTGATGAGGATGTTCTGATGGCAGGTGTGGAAAAGAGCAGGGAGCGCATGAAACAGGAGATGGAAGCAGAGAGAATGGAGGAAGCACCATGGAGCCAGCAACTGCCACTCTGATCGCAAGGGCAGCCATAGCAGCCGGAACCAATAAAAAAGTGTGGACAGGGATTGCCTCCGTACTGGCAGCCCTGTGCCTTCCGGTCATCCTTGCCGTCATGTGCTACATCAGCATTGCCTCCGGCGGAACAGAACATAACCGGGCGGCAGTGCATCTGGCATTTGATGGAGGGGAAGCGCCGGGCGGGATGCCTGCAGATTATCAGGCTTATGTCCGCCAGATGCAGGAAAGTTTTGCGGAGCTGGATGCCGTATTAGATGACATCGATGGCATGACAGAAGGGGAACTGTGCGACAGGTATCTGGTTAAATCCGTTTTTTATTCTCTGTATTTCGGCGCAGACCGGGTACGGCTTGAGACGGATGATTATAAAAAATTTGCAGACTGTTTTGTGGATTATGAGGAGCGAACACAAAACGCAGAGCGGGAGGACGGGACAGTCACACTGGAGAAGTATACCGTGGCAGTTGCCATTGGGGACAAGACAAAAATCTTCCAAAAACTTGCATCCGACTATGGAGTCACCGCAACTTATGAACAACAGTCCAATGCAGTCAATGTCTGGTATGTGGCAAAGTATGACACGGCGGCCCCGACAGAGGGGGATGAATTTTCCGACTGGAGCGGCTGGAACGGGGCAGGGGATATCCCTGTGTATGATCTGCCAGCCAACGGGAATGGAAGTGATGTCGTACAGCTTGCATTATCGAGACTGGGGCATCCGTACTCGCAGGCACTCCGCGGAACCGGGAACTATGTGGACTGCAGTTACCTGACGCTGTGGTGTTACAGGCAGATAGGAATCTCCCTGCCGGGAACGGCGGCAGAGCAGGGAAGATATATGGTGGAGCATAACCTGACGGTTGCAAGAGAGTCACTGCAGCCGGGGGACCTTGTGTTCTGGAGCCACAAACCAAACGGAAGATACATGAACATCACGCATGTGGGAATCTATGCCGGAGACGGCATGGTCGTGGATGCATCCTATTCCAAAGGGAAGGTGGTGTACCGTCCCCTGTTTGATAACGATAAGCAGGTACTGTATGGCAGGCCGCAGTAATTTTTCTGATGCCGCAGGCATCTGTTTTCCGCCAGAAAAATGGAAATGAAGGAGGAGCGATATGGCAGAAAAAGAAATAAAAATCACATTTGCCGGGGAGAAACTGGAGGCATTAAGTTTCTTTCTGGCAGAGCAGGGAGGAAAAACCGTGGAGGAGCTGTTGAAGAGCCATCTCGATAAATCTTATGAGAAAAATGTTCCTGCACAGGTCAGAAAATTTGTGGAGAGCAGAATGGAAACTCCACAGGAGACAGCAAATCAGGAGGAGGAATCCCAGAGAACGGGAGGCACAAGACAGCAGAGAGCATCCGGCAGACGGAGCAGGGAGACACAGAATCAGGAAGAGCAGCCGAGAGAGCCGGTGCCGGAAACTGTGGAAGAGACAGCAGAAAATACGATGAGCATGGGAATGTGAGGCGGATCAGTGAACGGATATGAAGAGAAAATAAAAGACCGTCTGTTTCTGGAAGTGTGCAATGCGGCAGGCAGAGAGGAATGGGACGGACTGGCGCATCAGCAGAAGGAAAACCTCATGCTGGTATGCCGTCTCAGCGGGTATGACGAAAAGTTTCAGAGGGACTGCGGACTTGTCACCAGAGAGCAGATGGAGCATTGGGGGATAGAAGAAGAGGTGCTTTTTCAGGATGCATGGGCAAATATGTTTGCAAAACGTCCGCCGCTCCTTATGGATTTTGAGGATGCCTACGGGCATCACTATGACCAGAATATCCTTTCGATGGAGAAAAAACCGGAGAGAATCTGGAGGACGGATGCCGACTTTTATGTCCTTACCAACAACATGGATCATGGGGCGGTGTACATGATGGACGAGGCAACGCTGCAAAAATCAGCAGAAAAGCTGGATGGAAATCTGATCGTCCTTCCGGCATCCATCCACGATGTGTATCTCATGGTGGAGCGGGAAGGCCTGGACATGGAACGGCTGAGGAATGGGGTATATGGAGCAAACAGGGCGTTCCCGGATGCAGACTATCTGTCCGATGAGATTTACCGATATGACAGGGATACGCACAGGCTGTCTGTCATACCGGGGAGCGTGCAGGAAGAGCAGGCAGGAATGGTGCTGTATCAATAGTGTGTTTTTCTGAAAATGATTTCAACTGAGAGTTTATAGGAAGGAGGAGCTATGAGAGCAGTATTTTCCAGAAAAGAGCCGAAGATAGAGACGAAAGAGTTCTGTGTGGAAAAGGTCATCACGCTTCCGGCTGGGGAGTATGAATCTTTCACCAATCATCTGATGCACAAGCATGATTTTATCAGGGAAAATGTGGATTTCATGTATGAAAAAGATGGGGTGCGGCACTGCCTTTTAGTAACCGGAGAGGGCATGGAGGAAGGTGTGCTGGTGGAGAGCGAAGGGGCATCTTACGCCAGATACTTTGCCTTTGTGCCATCGGTAAGCGGCATTTTGGAACAGGAGCAGGCAGTGAAGGAAACACAGACGCTGTCCATGATAAAGGAAAGCGGACAGGAAGAGCAGACAGGAATGGTGCTTTCTTAAGGGTGTGTTTTTCTGAAAATGATTTCAACTGAGAGTTTAAATTTGGAGGTAAAGAGATGAAACAGGCAGTCGTTACGATCAAATATGATGAGGAAAAGTTAAATGCTGTGAAACAGTACATGGGAAAAAAGGATGCGGATTTTGATGCGGAGCTGAAGGAAGTCCTTGGAAAAATGTATGAGAAATATGTGCCGCAGGCAGTCCGTGAGTACATTGAAAGCAGAGGGGATGTGCCGCCTGCAATCAAAAAGGCAAACCGCCAGCAGGGCAAAAACAGTGCGGCATCCGGCAGTGCTGCGGAGAATGAATAGGGAACGGAGGAAGCATGGACGAGATAAAGATTCTGAAAGTAGAGCCAGGGAAACCTCCCTGTGTGAAGGAGATTGCGAATGACTTTAAGGCAAGTCAGGCAGAGGTGGAGGGAGACATTGAGTGCGTTGGTTTTGGAGATGGATGTGTGGCAATAATCAACGCTGAAGGAAAAATAAATGGAATGCAGCCGAACCGCAGGAATGGTGATGACATCATCTGCGGTCCATTTTTTATCTGTGGGGATACCCCGGACGGTGATTTCATTTCCCTGACAGAGCAGCAGATCGAGGAATATACCAGACGATTTGGAGAGATTGAGCAGTTTACAGGGCAGGATACCGGAACTGGAGCCACATATGACCATCCTCGCTTTTTAAGAAAGTGACAGGACAATGGAAAGGAAACGGCACAGACACCGCCGTGTGAGCCTGCGTGTGGCAACGTGTGCCGTTATTCTGCAAAACTGGATAAAGTGACCGACTAGGCAGTATTCTGCCCTGTGTGAGCCGATTTGGAGAAATTAACAGAAAACCCGGAGTGCGGAGGCATATAAGACTCCGAAAATGGGGATGAAATGGGGGCTGTAAAACAGGGTCGAAAATAGTGCAGGTTAAAGGGGTTATGCCGCTTTTGGGCGGCCTAACCCGTGAAACACCCACCGGCAGAGCCGTTGGGGGATTTGTGGTATGGCATAACTTTTTTGAAGATTTGGAAGAAGTTATGCCTGTTTTTATTGTTTTTAAGGATTGAAAGGCATTGAGGGAACTTAAGTTTATGCCTTTCGCAATAATGCTTGCAGGCAGAAGAAAAATGGAAAGGAAATGAGTAGTCCCGTGGGGTAAGGTGCGCACCACTACCGGTATGGGACTATGAAAGTTTTAGAATTATTTGCAGGAACACGGAGTATCGGGAAAGCCTTTGAAAGTAGAGGGCATGAAGTATTCAGTGTGGAGTGGTCTAAGGACTTTGAGAACATTGATTTGTATGAAGACATCAGTAAGGTAACCGCAGAAGATATCTTAAGGCTTTTTGGAAAGCCGGATGTCATCTGGGCGAGTCCGGACTGTTCCACATTCAGTATTGCTGCAATCAGTCATCACAGAAGAAAAAATCCTGAAACCGGAAGTCTGGAACCGGTCAGTGCATATGCAAAATTTTGTGACATGGTAGATCAGCATGTGCTGAAACTTATTGAAGAGTTACAGCCAAAGTATTATTTTATTGAAAATCCCAGAGGTGGTATGCGGAAGATGGAATGGATGAAAGGTCTGTCAAGATACACCGTGACATATTGTCAGTACGGTGACAACCGGATGAAGCCGACTGACATTTGGACGAATCATCCCGATCCGAAGTTCTTGCCGATGTGTCATAACGGAGATTCGTGTCACGTGGCAGCTCCAAGAGGAAGCAAGACTGGGACGCAGGGATTAAAAGGAGCCAGAGAAAGAAGTGTGATACCGCAGAAATTATGTGACCATATCGTAGACATCTGCGAGGAGTAGTAGAGAAGGAGGAAGAGAGTGGCAGGCGAAGGAAAAGTAAGGAAGGGATTTTATATTGAGGAAGACTTGCTGGAGCAGATAGACGGATTATTGGAGCAGGCAGATGTGAAATCAAGGAATGAATTTTTGAATCAGGCATTGAAATTTTATATCGGCTATCTGACATCAGAGAAAATCGAAAACTATATGCTTTCCACTATCTCCTCAGTGATGCATTCCACAGTGAAGGATAGCGAGAACCGAATGGCTCGTGTGATGTATAAGCTGGCGGTGGAAACCTCTAAGCTGTCTCATGTGATTGCGTATAGTCATGGAGTGGATGAAGAGGCATTAAAGAAGCTACAAGCAAAGTGTACGGATGAAGTGAAAAGAATTAATGGTGCTGTAACTTTTGAGGATGCATACCGTTTTCAGAATGAATAAATTATGCTAGATAATTGGCGAAATAAAAGGGCTGTGCTATGATAAATATATACTTGAAAGAGGCCGATATTTATAACGGAGGGTAAGGCATATGTCAGAAGATATTAGAGCAAAATACTTTTTACCGCCAGATGATTATGAAATTCTACGCTTTGGGGGCGAGTCTGTTAAGGATGAAGAAAAAGGAATTGAGAGGATGATGAGATATTATCAGGAATTCGGATTAACAGAAGAGCAATTGCGAGAGAATAGTCAGAAGTATAACCTTAATCAGATGTTTCAGATTGTAAAAGATTATTTTGAAAAGGAATATGGTTATCATGGTAAGGGAATAGAACTAAGCAACCGCTATCAGCACTCTGTGAACAGCTATATTTTCTTCGATGAGGGAAGAGAACAGTTTGTACATATTGATGAATTATTTGAATCATCCGTGATGTCCTTTTTCTTAGTGGTTTTAAAATGGTCGAAAGAATTTGATGACCTAGAGATATATGGAAATTGTTTTTTGTATCTTTTATTTATAATGAATGATGTGAGTATATTGGGTGATATTCCGAATGAGAAATCAAATGAAGCATTGTTACAGATTATGCAGGGGGATGCACAGATTATGAATCTGGCATCATCATGTTATTGGACAGTGGTCATATTTAGTTTGGCACATGAAGTTGCACATTCATATTTTGCTAGTATAGGAAGAAAATTCTCAAACAGACGGAAGGAAGAATTTGAAGCAGATGCAGTAGCATATGATATCGTTTTAAAGATTATTATTGACCAAAGTAAGTTGGAAGAGCAGAAAAGAATTATAGAAGACTATACTTATCTTGCACCAGTTATGTACATGCAGTTTTTTGATTTGTTTTATTACACAGACAGGGTGCTGTATAATAAAAGGATAACAACGGATACACATCCTCTTCCCAAAGATAGGATAAGTCATTTGTTTGCTATTGCCAATGATGATAAGTATGATTTTGACACAGTGGATGGAAATCATTTGTACAGTGGATTTTTGGATGCATATGACGAATATCGTACACAGTTAATTCTGAAAAAAGAGAGAGGGAAATTGGCTAAGATTATTCGAACAGAAGAAAGAGAACGGAGGCAGAGAAGAGATGAACAGAACGGAAGCCAGACAATTGGATTGTGAAATAAGAGAATGTTTAGAGAACTTTTCAATAGAGCAAGGTTTAAATCCTAAATTTGGAGAATTGATAATGGATAATTACTTAGAAATTATTCCAGATGATTCAAAGAGAGAGATGATTTTTCTTGGAAAAGAGTCATCTTCATACAAAATGGGAAATATTAGGTTGGATTTAAGAAGCGTATTAATTGCACTTGCAGATTTTGTGGCATCTTTGAATAAACCGGAAACCTTTTTTCAATATGTACAATTAGTAATCATATCTATTTTTTGCGTAGGAGCTATTACAAAAAAGGAATTAGATTTTAATTGTGCAGTAATAGTATCGGTGCTTCATAGACGAAATGCTTATGAGATAGGATTTACTGTTGAACAAGTGAAAGCAGAAATTAATAAAATGAAGGACGATGATCAATTAGAAGAATTTGTCATGGAGAGATTAGAGAAAAATATTGGAAACTTGTTAAAGTGGAATGTCATCTGTATGGAAGAAGAAAAAATATATCTTAATGAGAGAGTTTGGGGAAAGATTCAATAGCTTATGAGCAAAGGAAAGGTGGATGCTGGTTGAAAGATTTCGTGAGTTTTATTAAGAATTATTCGACAAGAGATTTTATCTATTTTTTCTCAGAAATATCAATCGAACTATATAAGAAACAGCAAAATAAGTCAGAAGATGAATTAAGGTGTAGTATCACATTTCCATTGAATGCTATCTTGCATGGATTTATACATCGGCAGGTGCAGGTGATGTTGTCGGCATGGGATATTCAAGACATGGCGTATGTTTCAATTGTTAATGCAAATGATTACAGAAAAGAAATCATGACAAGAGAAAAAGCTGGTACAGTGGTAAATTTGTATAGAGGATATGAGAATGAACATTCCAATAGCGAATATATCAAAGATGCAAAATTGCCGGATATATTTAAGTTTATGATGGGCATGACATATGAACAGTTTAAGTATCAGAATTTAGCATGGACATACCAGAGCTTTAGCCGAAATTATCATATTTTGCTTGGCTCAAGTAAAATTAGCAGGGATGAGATTGTAGATATAAATGAAATTACAGAAGAATTGTTTGGTCTGAGTGCAGACGAGTTTCTGACCAATGTACTTTATTTGTTGTGGTTATCCAGTGAACGTCCCGATCCGTTAGGGGCAGAAGATGATTTATATAAGCATGGGGCATACAGCATACTCACCAAAGAGAATTTGGAGAAAATTATTAATTATTATTCTGTTACATATGATGATGTAAGGAAGTCTCCAATACAGAAACAATTGTTTTATAGCAAACCTTTTGTGATTACTCAAAAGAACAAAGAGCCAATTATGGTCAGTATGTATTTGGTACAGATGCTCTTTGCAGATGGTTTATATTGGTTAATTCGGGATTACTATTATAAGAATGGTAAGGGAACTGGGTTCATTATTGCTTTTGGAACAATGTTCGAAGAATATTTTATGGAACTGGCTGAGATTTATCTGTCAGAGGGTATGTGGCACAAAATTCCAGAACAAGATAAAAAGAGTGCGGATTTCTTTGTAGAATTTGAGGATGCGGTATTCTTGTTTGAACTAAAATCAGGACTGCTTGGAATAAAGGCAAAGCAGCAGGCACCAGATGTTCAACAGATTGATACATTTTACAAAAGAAATATTTTAGAAGCACATGAACAACTTAAAATGTCTGAAAAGGAATACCATGGACAAAAGCCGGTTATTAAAATTTTTTTGCTGTATGAGAGTATGACGAATACGCAAATTGTAATGTCTTCGATACCAGAGATATTTGTTGATGACAGCAGATGTTATATCATGACCATAGAAGACTTGGAGATGATGCTGGCTACATATAAAAATGATAAAGAAAAATTTGTAAGGGTAGTAAAAACATTAGTAGCTAATCAGAACAGCAATACTCAGGTTACAAGTGTTTTACATGTCCTGAATGATTGTGATGCTGTTGGAGACATGCACTTTATTGGAGACAGAGACTATTTTATGAAAATAGCAAAAAAGATGGAATGTGAGTTAGATATATAAGGGAGTTTATTATGTCAAGCATAAGAGGTAAAAGAATTGTGATGACATTAATGTACATGCTTATTTGAGCTATAAATCGTGCAGAATGGAGGAGTGACTAATGAAAAAGAAAGTAATGGAATACATTGATAATTTTATTGGAAATAGCATCTATGATATTTTAAAATTTATTTTTTTTCTATTAATTCCTTCTGGTATGATTACAACATTTGTAGAAAGTGCGATATCTAAAGTAGTTAAGAATACATTTGTAGTGGTTTTGGTAACCTGTTTAGTATTGATTAGTTCTGTTATTGTTGTGTTGATAAT
>NZ_JAQDKN010000017.1:0-75042 GCF_027662015.1 Coprococcus sp. AM100_B19A | reverse complement strand
GGGCGTGTGAAAAAACGAAAGTTTTTTCATGCGTCCTTTTTCTTATAAATACAACAGTAATTATATTTCACAAAAAAGCGTATAATCCCCCTTCCCCCATGAGAATGCCATTATGAATCCTATGCGGCAGTTGCAACTTTTTTCTGCTTGTTGTGATATTTATAAAGATTGTGTCCGATAGAAACGAGAAATACTTCAAGCAATACAGATTTTATTCCTCTTCGGACAATTCTTTTGTACCACCGGTCGTTTTTCATGATACCAAAGGTACCTTCTGCCTGAATGGATCTGTTCATCCTTAGAAGCGCTCCCTGGATACTTTCGAGATTTTCTATCACTTCCTGATGCATCGCTGTAAGTTCGCGGTTGATCCGAACAGTACGGTTTTTGTCTGTCTTTTTACATTGTTCTGCGTATGGACAGCCGGAGCAGTCTTCACACTGATACACTTCTTCCTGACGCCCATACTTGTTCCCTTTTACGTTTTTTCGATACTGAAGATAAAAGTTTTTCCCGTTTGGGCAACGCATGATTCCGTCTTCCCCGATTGGAAAATTTACTGCTCGGAATGGATCTTTATGATACTTCATGTCAGTAGTCTCTTTCTTGAACATGGTGAATTTCATATACTTTTCTATTCCATGCTGCTCACAAAAAATATAATTGTTGTAAGAACCATATCCGGCATCTGCCACTGGATACTTCGGATAAAAGCCATATGTAGTATAAAACTTGTTCATCAACGGAACAAAACAATCCATATCTGAGCGATACTGATTTACATCAACAACAGCAATGTATTCATCTGCAACACCAACCTGTACATTATAAGCCGGAAGCAGCTGGTCATTTCCCATGTAATCTGTCTTGATTCGCATAAAAGTAGCCGAATGATCTGTTTTCGAGTAGCTGTTGCGATCCTCCCCACAGATTTTGATTTTTTCCACGTATTCTTCTAACTTAGCAGCATACTCCCTGAGTTTCTCATAATGCCGTTGCTGTGTAGTTTTGCGATGTCCCCTGCCATGAACAAACGCAGTTTCATCAATCTGCCAGGCTTCTGCATACTGTTCGGCAGCTTCTTTCAGATACTCTGGCGCATACTCACTATTGATACAAAGCTTTATCCCTGTACATGTCAGTTCTTCATTGATTTCCGCAAAAAGTGTAGTAATTTTATCGAAGACACGGTATCTGGATTTTTCGGTTGATTTTTTCCATACCCAGGAATATTTATTCGCATTTGCTTCAAACTTGGATCCATCGATGTATAGGTGTTGGAGATCCACATGTTCTGTCTCGAAAATTTTTTTGTTTATGTCTTGAAATATCTCTTCAATGGAATCAGCAAGTACCTCGTTAATGAAGTAACCGAAGGTACGATAAGAAGGTGTTTGATGATCCATGAGATACATGAAGCGGAGATTGACTTTACACTGATCCTCCAGTTCACGTAATGATATATAGCCATTCTCCATAAATCCAAACAAAACTGTCTTCAGCATGCTGACCGGGTCATATCTGAGTCTTCCTGTATAATGTTGCGGAATATTTTTCAGATATTTCTCCAGTTCGATTCCTCCCATAAATCTGTCAAAAGTCAGCACTGGATCACAGATGTCCAGATAATCTTGAATTAGCATTGGCAAAATTGCCTGTTTTGGGTTAGAATAGATTATGTTATTATTTTTTGTCACAAATTAATTATAACAGAAAGAAAGACCTTGAGTTCAATATAAACTCTTGGTCTTTCTTTTTTTTCGGGACTATTCTTTTTTCACAGCCCCCTTCTGATTTTATAAAACTTTATTCTGCAACATCTTTGATGCTGAAGCTCAAACGTCCCATCTTGTCTTTTCCAAGGCAAACCACTTTGACGTGATCTCCGATAGAAAGAACATCTTCTACATGATCGATTCTCTGCTTAGCGATTTTGGAAATGTGTACCATTCCTTCTTTGCCCGGTGCAAATTCGATGAATGCGCCGAATTCTTTGATGCTTACAACATCACCTTCAAGAACCATTCCTGCCTCGAAGTCTGTTACGATGGTAGCGATCATCTTTCTTGCCTGTTCCATGCTGTCTGCATCTACGCCACAGATAGATACGCTTCCTTCATCTGTGATATCAATCTTAACGCCTGTCTTTTCGATGATTGCGTTGATGGTCTTTCCTCTCTGACCTACAACTTCACCAATCTTAGCCGGATCAATATTCATCTGAATGATCTTCGGTGCATACTTGCCAACCTGTGCTCTTGGCTCAGCGATTGTCTTAGCCATAACTTCATCCAGAATGTAAACTCTTGCTTTTCTTGTACGTGCAATTGCTTCTTCGATGATCGGTCTTGTCAGTCCATGGATCTTAATATCCATCTGGATCGCTGTGATACCTTTATGTGTACCTGCTACCTTGAAGTCCATATCTCCGAAGAAATCTTCCAGCCCCTGAATATCTGTAAGTACCAGATAATCATCGTCAGTAGCACCTGTTACCAGACCACATGAGATACCTGCAACTGCAGATTTGATTGGTACACCGGCTGCCATAAGTGACATAGAAGATGCACATACACTTGCCTGAGAAGTAGAACCGTTAGATTCAAATGTCTCAGATACGGTACGGATCGCATACGGGAATTCTTCCTCTGACGGAAGTACCGGTACCAGTGCTCTCTCAGCAAGGGCTCCATGTCCGATCTCACGACGTCCCGGTCCTCTGGAAGGTCTTGTCTCACCTACAGAGTATGACGGGAAGTTATAGTGATGCATATATCTCTTGGATGTCTCAGATTCATCCAGTCCGTCTACCTTCTGTGCTTCTGAAAGCGGAGCCAGTGTGGTGATGGTACAGATCTGTGTCTGTCCACGTGTAAACATAGCAGAACCATGTACTCTCGGGATCAGGTCAATTTCTGCGGCAAGTGGACGGATTTCTTCGATTGCACGACCGTCCGGACGCTTGTGGTCTTTGAGGATCATCTTGCGGACAACCTTCTTCTGGTACTGATATACAGCTTCACCAAGTTTGGCAAGCCATTCTTCGTTATCAGCAAAAGCTTCTTCCAGCTTTTCTGTGATCTTACGGATATTTTCTTCTCTTGTCTGCTTGTCATCTGTGAATACTGCAACTTCCATCTCTTCCGGTGTTACGATCTTCTGAATCGCTTCAAAGAGTTCTTCCGGTACTGCAAAGCTTACATAATCATGTTTTGGTTTTCCACATTCTGCAACGATCTGGTCGATGAATGCGATGACTTTCTGATTCACTTCATGCGCCGCGAAGATGGCTTCGAGCATCTTAGCTTCCGGTACTTCATTTGCTCCGGCTTCAATCATGATTACCTTTTCTCTTGTAGATGCAACAGTCAGTGCAAGGTCGGACTTTTCTTTCTGCTCTGCGGTTGGATTGAATACCAGTTCTCCGTCAACAAGTCCTACCTGGGTAGAAGCTGTCGGACCATCGAACGGGATATCAGAAATAGCAGTCGCAATCGCTGATCCAAGCATAGCAGTAAGCTCCGGTGAGCAGTCCTGTTCAACAGAGAGAACCAGGTTCTCCAAAGTTACATCATTTCTGTAATCCTTCGGGAAAAGCGGTCTCATCGGACGGTCGATCACACGGCAGGTAAGAACAGCATTTTCTGATGCCTTTCCTTCTCTCTTGTTAAATCCTCCCGGGATCTTTCCTACTGCATAAAGCTTCTCATTGTATTCAACGCTGAGCGGGAAGAAGTCAATTCCTTCTCTTGGTTTGTCGGATGCAGTTGCTGTTGAAAGCACAACTGTATCACCATAATGCATAAGTACTGCGCCGTTCGCCTGTTTGGCAACTCTTCCAACATCTACGCGGAGTGTACGGCCTGCAAGTTCCATTTCAAACTTTTTGTACATAAATGTTCTCCTTTTTTATCTGTTTATCTGACGGGTAAAATCTCCGAAACTACTGAAAAATACACTTCTCAAAATATACTTTTCAGTGGTCTCGGACGCAATCTCTACCCACAATCTTTTGTATTATATCATATCCTTACATCTCTTGCAAGATTCTATATAACTAACTTTAAAATGTGGCAAAACACGGTTATTGGTCACTCCCTTGTCAATCACTATGCTGATTGGCATGGATGATGCATGTTGTACCGGTTCGGCTCATTGTTTGCGTAAACAAACAGGGAGCGAAGACATCCAGCTGATGCCTTTCGCTCCCTGTAAAATACGTCTTACTTTCTTAAACCTAATCTTTCGATCAGTGAACGATATCTTTCAATGTCATTCTTCTTAAGGTATGCAAGAAGTCCTCTTCTCTGTCCAACCATCTTAAGAAGTCCTCTTCTTGAGTGGTGATCCTTCGGATTAGCTTTGAAGTGATCTGTAAGATCATTGATTCTTGCTGTAAGAAGAGCTACCTGTACTTCCGGAGATCCTGTATCTCCTTCTGTTCTTCCGTATTCTTTGATAATCTGTTCTTTCATTTCTTTTGTGATCATTTGTCACTACCTCCTAAATATACTGTTAATTGCCTGATATTAAGCAGTGGTTGGAGATTCCATCTGCCGAACATCGGTTTTTCATACTTGCCTAGTGTACCATATGCCCCGAATCCTGTCAAGAAGGATTTTATCTTTCCCGCATCTGGCAGGTTTTCATATTCCTGTTCACCGGCTCTGTTATTTCTTATGATGATAACGGAAAAATTCTTTTGCGTAAGCAATATCCTGATCGATTTGAGCCTTCATCATTTCTACCGATTCAAACTTCTGCTCCGGTCTCTTAAAATGATAAAGCTGGATCTCTACCTCTTTTCCGTAGGCATCACCACTGTAATCCAGCAGATTGCTCTCGATCAGCATCCGCTTCTCATCGGATACCGTTGGCTTAAACCCGACATTACCGATTCCGTTGTACCAGATTCCATCAATCCTCACACTATCCAGATAAACTCCGTTCGGTGGAAGAAGTTTATCCCTTGACGGATGTACATTAAGTGTCGGAAATCCCAGTTTTCTGCCCAGCTGCCTGCCATGCTCTACTTTTCCCCGTACAGTATATGCATACCCCAGCATATCATTCACAGCTTCCATATTTCCCTTCCGAAGCTCTTCCCTGACATAGCTGCTGCTGATCTCCCGTTTTCCGTACATCTCTTTTTCAATCACAAAAAGTTCATATCCATACACATCGGCATATTCTGCAAGCATTTTTGCATCACCACGCTTGTCATGCCCAAAGTGGAAATCCGTTCCGATCACAATATACCGGGCATGAATTTTCTCAATCAGGATCTTCCGGATGAAATCCTCTGCCGACATACTTGTAACATCTTTGGAAAACGGGCATTCCAGCAGTACATCTACTTTCTTGTCCAGAAGACATCTGCGCTCCTCATTGGACATGATCCCTTCTCTTGATTTTCCAAGCTTTTCATAAAGCGGATTCATATCAAATGCAAACACAACAGAACGAACGCCTTTTTTCGCCTTCAGCTGACATACTTTTTTGATCAGCTTCTGATGTCCTCTGTGAACTCCATCAAATTTGCCGAGTGTGATTGCTGCCTCTCTGGAATCCTGATAGGCTTCCAGCCCTCTGATATAGTCCATGTTCTTTCCTCTTTAATTACTTTTTTTCATTTCCATCAAAAAACATTTTTACAATCTTGAAGAGATCGTCTTTCCTGCAGTAACAGTAAATCGCAATAAACTGATGCGATTCATCGTACACGCGGACTCTCTCATCGTTCTCATACTCCTTTAATGCTGTTTCCTGTGAAATATCTCTTTTTCTGAAACTATTCCCGTTCCGTACTGCCGCGGCCGTTTTCGGTGGCAGTACGACCTGTGCATACGTTGGAAACATTTCATCTATCGCGATGATCTTCTCCTCCAGAATCCCTTCTTTCTGAAGCTGTGCAATTTCACCGAGCCGGATACTGTCTTCAAGTCCAAACCGCTCTACACGTGTTCTCAAAAGCTCTTTCATGCATCCGCCACAGCCAAGCTTCTGACCGATATCATGACACAGTGTACGGATATACGTTCCCTTTGAACAGGTCACTTCCAGTTTTACCTCCGGAAGATTGATCTCCAGGATCCGGATCTCATGAATCGTGATTCTTCGTGCTTTCCGCTCTACTTCTTTGCCCTCTCTGGCAAGCTCATAAAGCTTTTTCCCGTTAACTTTGAGTGCCGAATACATCGGCGGAATCTGATCGTATTCGCCCTCAAAGCTGCGGATCACATTTTCCACTTTTTCATTGGTCAGATCTTCTGTGCTATGTTTTTCCAGAACCTGACCGGAAGTATCCTGTGTATCCGTCACCTGACCGAGAAGAAGAACCGCCTGATAGGTTTTATCTTTATCTGTCAGCAGGTCACAAAGCTTTGTTGCTTTCCCAAAGCAGACCGGAAGTACTCCTTCGGCATCCGGATCAAGGGTTCCGGTATGCCCGATCTTTTTCTGCTTTACGATCCCGCGCAGCTTTGCGACCACATCATGGGACGTATAGCCTTTTTCTTTATATACATTCAGTACGCCATGTATCATTCCGCTTCGCTCCCACTGTTAAACTGAAGTTCCAGTCTTCTTGCCAGATTGTTGATGATATCATGTGGTGTGGCAGTCATGGAGAATCCGGCTGCCCTTGCGTGTCCGCCGCCGCCAAAATAGCTTGCAACTACACTTACATCTATCTTTTCACTGGATCGCAGACTTACCTTAAAGGTTCCATGTTCAAGCTCATACATAAAAATTGCAACATCGATCCCTTTTGTGAGTTTCAGCTGGCTTACGATTCCATCCAGATGTTTCGCTTTTACCTGGTAGAAATTCATCTCTTCTTTTGTAACATAAGATACAATACATCTTCCGTCCATAAAAAGAAAGCTTTCCAACAATGCACGCCCCAGAACCTGGTTCTGTGCATAGGTCTTTTCATCAAAAGTCTCTGTAATTATTTTTGTAAAATCGATTCCTTTTTCCATCAGTGCTGCTGCTGCGCGCATGGTCGACGGATGGGTACAGGAATAACGGAACACACCGGTATCATGCACCATTCCTGTGTAAAGGCACTCGGCAGTCTCCACAGACATCTTCCCATAATCCAGCAGATCGTAGATCAGCTCACTTGTCGAGCTTGCATCTGGCATGATATAGTTCTGATCTGCAAAACTCTGGTTGCTCACATGATGATCTACACAGAATCTTACTGCCGCTTTTTTGAAAAGGACTGCCGAAAATCCAAGTCTTCCCATATCCCCGCAATCCAGTGCGATAAACAGATCATAGGTTTTTTCTTCCGTCACTTCATGCCGGATCTTATCTGTATTTTTCATGAACTTCAGTGTATTCGGAAGCTCTTCCAGATAAACATCGATCTCTTTTTCAGGAAAATTCTCTCTGACATAGTTATACAATCCCATGCAGGAACCTGCACAGTCCCCATCCGGGCGGACATGTCCGCCAAGTGCGATCGTCCCGGCTTTAGAAATTGCATCTAATAACATACTAATCATCCTCTTCCCGTAAATCTCTTGTTACATCATCAATTTTCTTTGACATCCGGACACCATATTCAATGGACTGATCCAGTACGAACTTGATCTCCGGTGTGTTACGCATATTCAGTGTATGAGCAAGTTCGCGGCGGATATAGCCTTCTGCGCTCTGTAATCCCTTCAGGGTATCAGCCTGGGCTTTTTCATCGCCCAGGACACTGATATATGCTTTGCAGGTTTTAAGATCCGGAGCAACCTCTACCGCTACAACCGAAGTCATCGGTGCAACACGCGGATCCTTGATCCCTCCACGCAGAATAGTACTCAGTTCACGCTGTACCTCTGCGTTTACTCTTGTATTCTTAATGCTGTTTTTTCTCATTTTCTACCCTTCTTTATCTAGGAACTTCCACCATCTTGAATGCTTCTACCTGGTCTCCTTCTTTGACATCGTTGAAACGTTCAAATACGAAACCACATTCATATCCGGCTTTAACTTCCTTCACATCATCTTTGAAACGCTTTAATGAAGCAAGCTTTCCATCATAGATCACAACGCCGTCACGAACGATTCTTGCCTGGCAGTCACGTTCAAATGTACCGTCAAGGACATAAGATCCTGCAATTGTTCCGACTCCGGAAGCCTTGAATGTCTGACGTACTTCGGCATGGCCAAGTACCTTTTCTTCAAATACAGGCTCAAGCATACCTTTCATGGCTGCTTCAACGTCTTCGATCGCATTGTAGATGACACGGTACAGTCTCACATCAACACCTTCACGTTCTGCCGTTTCCTTTGCAGTTGCGTCCGGACGTACATTGAATCCGATAATGATCGCATTGGATGCTGCTGCAAGCGTAACGTCAGATTCATTGATCGCACCAACACCACCATGGATGATCTTGACAACGACTTCTTCATTGGAAAGTTTGACAAGACTCTGCTTGATCGCTTCTACAGATCCCTGTACGTCTGCTTTTACAACGATTCCAAGTTCTTTTAAGTTGCCTTCCTGGATCTGGTTGAACAGATCATCCAGAGACATCTTGGACTTGGTTTCTTCCAGTTTCTTGATCTTGTTCTGACTGATGAATGTCTCTGCAAAGCTTCTTGCATCTTTATCATTCTTGCAGCCAACAAATACTTCACCTGCATTCGGCACATCATTAAGACCGAGGATCTCAACCGGCATAGAAGGACCTGCTTCTTTTACACGGCGTCCCTGGTCATCCATCATGGCACGTACTTTACCATATGCAGAACCTGCTGCGATCGGATCTCCGACACGGAGTGTACCTTTCTGTACAAGAACGGTTGCAACCGGTCCTTTTCCTTTGTCAAGCTCAGCCTCAATTACAAGACCTCTTGCGCGGCGGTTCGGATTTGCTTTCAGTTCCATCACTTCTGCGGTAAGAAGAACCATTTCCAGAAGCTCTTTGATTCCTTCTCCTGTATGAGCAGATACCGGTACACAGATGGTGCTTCCGCCCCAGTCTTCCGGAATCAGTTCATATTCGGTCAGTTCCTGTTTTACACGGTCGATATTGGCACTTGGCTTGTCAATCTTGTTGATCGCAACTACGATCTCGATCCCTGCTGCCTTTGCATGGTTGATCGCTTCTACAGTCTGCGGCATGACACCGTCATCTGCTGCAACAACCAGGATTGCAATATCGGTAGAATTTGCACCACGCATACGCATTGCGGTAAATGCTTCATGTCCCGGTGTATCGAGGAAGGTGATTTTCTCACCGTTGATTTCCACAACTGAAGCACCGATATGCTGTGTGATTCCACCTGCTTCTCCTGCGATGACATGAGTATCACGGATCTTGTCAAGAAGAGAGGTTTTACCGTGGTCAACGTGTCCCATAACGCAGACTACCGGCGGACGTTTCTTCATTTTCTTTTCGTCTTCTTCGTCTTCTTTCAGAAGTTCTTCGATCACATCGACTACTTCTTCTTTTTCACAGAGCACATCGAATTCCAGAGCGATTTCTTCAGCTGTCTCGTAATCAATTTCCTGGTTGACTGTTACAATCTTGCCCTGCATGAAGAGTTTCTTAACGATTACGGATGGCTGGATCTTCATTGCATCTGCAAGTTCCTGGATTGTAAGTACTTCCGGAATTGTGATCTGCTTGATCTGCTCCTCCACAACCTCTTTCTTCGGCTGTGGTTTTACCATTTTCGGCTGAGCGTTATTGTTTTTGCCCTTTTTGCCTTTCTGCAGTCTGTCTTCGTTCTCTTCATTTCTGTTATATTCTTTCTTCTTGTGCGCATCTTTTGGTTTGTTGCGGCTTGGTTTCTGTTCTGCGATTGCAGGTGCCGGAATAGACGGGCTGGATTTTCTTCTGTCGTCACGGCGTCCGCCATCACGCATCTCTCTTCCGTCTCTGTTATCACGGTTATCTCGATTATCTCTTCTGTCTCCGCGGTTCTGGAATCCGCCATCTCTTCTTCCATCACCCGGGCGTCCCTGTCTCTG
Source organism: Coprococcus sp. AM100_B19A (assembly GCF_027662015.1). Lineage (NCBI taxonomy): Bacteria > Bacillati > Bacillota > Clostridia > Lachnospirales > Lachnospiraceae > Coprococcus > Coprococcus sp. AM100_B19A. The sequence goes on along the minus strand of NZ_JAQDKN010000017.1, from coordinate 65,057 downwards.
ATCCTGACCGTTTCTTGGTCCGTTTGGATTTCTGCGCTGTCTGTTATCACGGTTTTCTCCCTGCGGACGATCCTGTCTGTTTCCGTTCTGCGGGCGTCCCTGGCCATTTCCATTACCCTGCGGGCGTTCCTGTCTGTTTCCGTTCTGCGGACGTCCCTGGCCATTTCCCTGAGGGCGTCCCTGGCTGTTACCATTCTGTGTACGTTCCTGTCTGTTTCCATTGCCCTGTGAGCGTCCCTGACCATTTCCATTACCTTGCTGGCGCTGTCCGTTTCGACTGCCCTGCGGGCGTCCCTGACCATTACGGCCTCTTCCGCCGCCCTGTGAGTTCTGCGGTCTGAAAACCTGAACGATATTTTTCTTCTTCGGGGTATCTTCAGAAGTTTTTTCACTTTTTACTGCATCAATCTGTTCATCTGAAAGTGTACTCATATGACTTGCCACCTCAATTCCTTTATCTTTTAATATAGAGAGTATTTCTTTGTTTGTCTTATTCATCTGTTCTGCCAGTTCATATACTCTTAATTTTGCCATAAATCTACCTCCTGTATACAGTTCCTATTATCCTTCTTCCATATCCAGATGTTTTCTGATTCCTTTTGCAAACCCTGCATCTGTTACTGCAAGCGAAGCGCGGAACTCTTTTCCCATCGCATGGCCCAGGGTATCTTTATCTTCAAAAAAGTATATTGGCACTTTATAAAAATCACACATGTTCTGAAATTTCTTTTTTGTATTGTCCGATGCGTCGTCTGCCACAATCACCAGATGCGCGCGTCCTTCCTTGACTTCTTTTTCTGTCATGAATTCCCCGCTCTTTGTCTTGCCGGCTTTGGTCGCCAGACTGATCATCGATAATGCTCTATTTATGTTCAAGCTGCTCCAGCTCCTTTTCCAGATTTTCGTATATCTCTTTTGGTATCGCCTGTTTGAAAGAACGTTCCAGTCCTTTATTCTTTATTGCTTCCTGCAAACATTTTCCGGAAAAGCACAGATATGCCCCGCGCCCGTTCTTACGTCCGGTTGCGTCCAGAATGAATTCGCCTTCTGCTGTTTTCAGAACACGCAGCATTTCTTTTTTATTCTTCATTTCCTGACATCCCACGCATTTACGCATCGGGATCTTTTTGGTCGTACTCAAATAATCACCTCTGTCTATTCTTCATACAGATCAAGATCATCTGCTACTTCTTCCTCTGATTCTTCATCAGCAGAATATTCTTCGTCTGAATACTCTTCCTCCTGATAATCATCTTCATAATTCTCAGCCATATTCATATAATCTGCCGGAAGTTCGCCAGACTCGATCGCCTGTGTTTCGTTCTTGATATCGATCTTATATCCGGTCAGTCTTGCTGCAAGACGTGCATTCTGACCTTCTTTACCGATTGCAAGTGAAAGCTGGTAATCCGGTACAATTACACTTGCTGTTCTCTCATCCGGATCAGCCATTACAGAAATAACCTTCGCCGGGCTGAGTGCATTCTCGATCAGGATTGCCGGGTTATCACTCCAGTTGATGATATCAATCTTTTCACCGCGGAGTTCATTTACAACGGCTCCGACTCTGGCACCGTTCATACCAACGCATGCTCCAACCGGATCTACATCCGGGTCGTTAGACCATACTGCGATCTTGGTACGGGAACCTGCTTCTCTTGCAATGCTCTTGATCTCTACAATACCATCACGCACCTCGGTTACTTCCGCCTCAAAAAGACGCTTAACCAGTTCCGGATGTGTTCTTGATACAAGGATCTTTGGTCCTTTTGTCGTGTTCTTCACCTCTACAACGTAAAGTTTGATACGCTCTGTCGGCTCGAATTTCTCACCTTTTACCTGCTCATTCTCAGTAAGGATCGCATCTGCTTTTCCAAGGTTTACACTGACATTCTTGCCAATATATCTCTGAACCACACCTGTCACGATATCTTTTTCTTTTTCAAAGTACTGATCATATACAACTTTTCTTTCTTCTTCGCGAATCTTCTGAAGAATCAGGTTCTTTGCATTCTGTGTTGCGATACGTCCGAAAGATTTGGACTCAACCGGGATCTGTACGATGTCACCGATCTCATAAGAAGGATCGATCATCTTCGCATCTGCAAGACTGATCTGTTCTACTTTGTCCTCTACTTCTTCTACAACGGTCTTCTCCTGGATCAGAGTGTAATCGCATGTCTCCTTATCCATAATTACTTTGATATTGTCTGCTTTTCCGAAATGATTCTTACATGCATTGATCAGTGAATTCTCAATGGCATCCATCAGAGTATCTCTGCTGATATCTTTTTCCTCTTCAAGAATTGTAAGTGCTTCTAATAATTCGGTATTCATTTCCTTCTTCCTCCTGTCACTAGAAATCGAACGCCAGACGGATCAGTGCGATGTCTGCTTTATCAAATGTCATCGTCTCGCCGTCTTCATATTCAATGGTAACTGTATCTTTATCATAATCTTTTAAGATTCCAATAAACTCTTTCTGTCTGTCGATTGCCCGGTAAGTACGAACCTCTACTTCTTCTCCCAGGCTTCTTGCAAAGTCTTTTTCTTTCTTCAGCGGTCTGCCAAGTCCCGGCGAACTCACTTCCAGAATATACGCTTCATCGATAAAATCCTTCTCATCCAGAATGTCTGAAAGTTCCCGGCTTACAACCTCACAGTCATCGACCATAATTCCTCCCGGCTTATCAATATAAGCACGCAGGTACCAGTTTCCGCCCTCTTTTACATATTCTACATCCCAGAGATCAAATCCATGCTTTTCCACGATTGGGTTCAGAATCTCTTCTGTTTTCTGTTCATATACTTCTTTTTTTGACAATCTGCAACTTCCTTTCTTAATCAGGCTCCAAAAATCTGTCCGATTTTGGTTGTATGACTGGCAAAAAGAAGAGTGAACTTTCGTCCACTCTTCTGCCAGATTTCTTATGTAACTGCATACAGTATAGCACTACTTTTCCTGAAATGCAAGGATTTTTAAAATATATGCCTGATTCTCTTTGTAAAGACGCTTTCCGTCGTTCTCTTTCAGCCATTTTACAACCTGGATATCTGCTGCCCAGTCATCTGCCCAGACTTCATCACCTTCGCCACGCGCCGCCGCTTTTTCTGCGATGTATCCCGCCGGGTCTTCCGTAAGATCTTTCAGTACTTCATATGCTTTTTCGTTCTTATCATCCAGATCCTGTATCAAAACAACGGTTTCTGTATCCGGTGTCTTTCCATCGAGCGCCTGCAGCTGTTCATTATATTTTTCCAGATTCTCCAGGCTGTCCTTCGCATCCTCCAGACATTCTGTCAGGATTTCGATCTCCGTTTTTCCAGTACCACCCTTTGCAACCGGGCGGATAGATATTTCTGAATCAGCAGTCGTCTTTTTCAGCTCTGTCCGAATCCTTTCCTCATCGTGATCCATTCTTCCGATATCATATCCAAAGTAAAAACCGCCAATTCCAATCACAACAAGAAGAACGATTGCAAAAATTCTTTTTCCGGATTTTTTCTTTTTCATCTTCCGTCCTCCTTACCCTAATATCGTACCTGCTATAATTCCAAGGATCATTCCGCCGATCCCAGTTCCCGCAAGCGCCGCAAGATATAAGAGTACCTTCACCGCTTTGGATTTCTCCTTTTTCACCTTTGGAAGTGCCGGACCAGGCTCCGGTGTTCGCCTCTCCTGCGTCTGTTCCGGTGTCTCCTGCCGCGGCATTCTTTCGATTTCTTCTTGTGTCGGATAGGCAAACGGCATCACACCTGCTTCAAGAGCTGAAAATAATTTTCCATCGATCCACTGAAAATACTGCCAGATCGCCGCATCAAACATCCGGTGGGTGTCCAGAAAATGATACCAGGATTCCACAAAGGTTTTTGTTCGGAAATATTCTCTATACGCCGGTTCCTCCAGAATATCCTTCCAGTGATACAGCTTATTCCGTTCCTTTTCATTCAAATACAGACTGATGCACTGCTCCATGATTTTCCGGACCTCACGGTCATCCGCGCCTTGTCGCTCAGAAGCATCCGCCATATTCTGAAACTGACGGGTCCAGTCACTGTCCCACGTCCGGGAATCTTCCTCTAACTGTACAGATGGCTCTCCTGCCTCTTCTTCCCGGAAACTTTCCTCAGAATCTTCGTCAGAATGCGCAGGAAGTTCTTCATACTGCGCAGAAGATTCTTCTGACTGTGCATCTTCTTTCTGAGGATTTTCCATGTAATCCTCTTCCGGGTTTCTCTCCGGCTCTGCATAATTCCATGTTTCAGATTCCGCTGCTTTTTCCTGCTCCGCTGCTCCCATCTCCATCCGCCGCGGCTCTTCCGGCATCTGTGGCTCTTCCCCTCTTCCCGCATTGCGCTCCGCCCACGCAAGCGCCTCTTCATAGGCATCGTGGATCCTCTGGAATTCCTCCGGGTGTTCTTCCGGGTGGAACTCCCGGGACTTCGCCGCATACGCCCGCTTTATCGTTTTCTTTTCCGTTGTTGGTTCAATCCCAAGTACCGTAAAACAGTTCATCACTGCTGCCTCCTCCACTCATCATACAGATAAGCTTCTATCTTGACCGGCACCGATCTCTTCGGTGTATTCTCCACAATATCCAGAAGCTCACTTGTCCTTGTATACGCCTTCTCGATCGTCCGCAAATCCTGTGCATTTAATGCAACTGAAAAATCTGCCAGGATCTTGTCCAGATATTTTCGGATTTCTCCGGTGTTTTCTTCGTAAAGACGGTCGCCTCTTTCCAGCAGAAGCCGGTTCTTTTCCTGCTCTCTCGGATGGATCTTAATCTTCTGCAGTTCTTTTCTTCTTTCCTCAATCTGCTCTGGTGTCAGATGGATATCTTTGTTGACGATCACCTTACTGAAATGCTCCTTGGTGCTCACCACGGTCACATCCACTTCCAGAATTCCGTTAATGTCATAGGTAAATCGGACATCCACCGCTTCCCTCTGATCCTCTCTTCTTGCCAGCGGCACCGGCACACGGATCCGCCCAAGCTCCAGATTCTGGTCTGCATAGCGGTGCTCGCCCTGTAAAATCGTGATATCACAGTATTCCTGGAACTGATGTACCGTCCAGTATCGCTCCACCCGGCTGATCGGAAGAACCGAATTTCGCTCAATGATCGGAGACATGATCGCCGGTCCCTTGGTATCTCCGTGAATGATCTCGGTTCCAAGTGTAAACGGACATATATCTGTAAGAAGTACATCCCGCACTGCCTGCTGCCGCTCCTTGATTCCGGCATACATTCCGGCGCCGACCGCAACCGCAACATCCGGATCGATCTCACACCGCGGTCTTTTGCCACTCAAAAACTGCAGATAATTCTGCACGATCTTCATCTTACCGGATCCACCGATCATAATGATCTCGTCAATATCCTCCCATCCATAACCACTGTCGTTCATCGCCCGTTTCAGCGGAATCCCGATTCCTTCCAGCAGCTTTGCAGACACCTCCAGAAGTCCTTTCGCATCCAGTTTCATCTGGTAAATCTGTCCGCCGATCACAACCTCCATCTCGCCCTCCGGCGCATCAGTCAGTGTACGTTTCAGCTTCTCACTCTCCCGGATCAGGCTGGCTCTTTCTTCATTAGTGATCTTTCCTTCATCAATCCGATTGACACTTAGGAATTTTTCCGCAATTGCACGGTTCACATCATCCCCACCGAGATGATTGTCTCCGGCAACTGCCACAATCTCGATCACACTGTCAAATGCATCTACGATCGAGATATCCAGAGTTCCTCCGCCAAAATCAAACACCAGAAAGGTCTGATCCTCCTTAGTCTTTCCAAAGCGATAGGCAAGTGCTGCCGCCGACGGCTCATTGACCAGACGCTCCACAGTAAGTCCGGCAAGCTCTCCTGCCATCTTCGTCGCATTTCTCTGAAAATCATTAAAATACGCCGGGACACTGATGACTGCCTCTTCAACCGGCTCACCCAGGTATTTTTCCGCATCTTCTTTCAGCTGCCGCAGGACCATGGACGACAGATCTGCCGCTGTAAACCGCCTGTTTCCAAGCATAAATGTCTTCTCCGTCCCCATAAAACGCTTGAAACTTGCCACTGTACTTTCCGGATGGGAGATCAGACGCTCTTTCGCCGTTCTCCCTACCAGCATCTCACCGTTCTCATCAATTCCTACTACCGACGGTGTTAAATATTCTCCCAGATTATTTGGAATCAACGTGCATTTATCATCCTGCCACACGCTTACCAGACTGTTTGTTGTTCCAAGATCAATTCCTACCGTTGCCATATGACCGACCTACTTTCTCATTCGTGTTCCTGTTCCATCTCTTTTCGCCCGTTTCAAGCGGTTCAGTGTCACTTCTTTTTCATGGAAGATCACCTTGCTCTCCGTTCCTTCTTCAAACAGATATACCTCTTCCACGCTGTCATTTTTCTGTAATTTCATACCGCGCACACCAACTGCACCCTTTTTCTTCTCCGAAACTTCTTCCGCCGGGAAACGGAGCACAAATCCATTCTCCGTCATCAGAACTACATCCTGCGCATCCCGGATCGGCCGGATACTTACCAGTGCATCTTCATCCTGCAGCTTCGTTGCCGCGATTGTCCGCTTAGTTACCTGGAATTCACTTCCTGCCACCTTTTTGATCATTCCCTGCTTCGTGACAAACAGAAATTTTGAGAAAAAGAGTTCTCTGTCATCACATAGATATACGATTTCTTCTTTTGTACTGTCAAAATTACTTACATTGTCGATTGGAAATCCTTTGTCCCTGAATTTTCCATAAGGGAGATCCATCACTTTGATCTGATGCATCTTGCCATCCGATGTAAAAAGACACAACTTGCCGGTATTCATACAGCGCAGAATATACTTATTCTCCTTATCTGCCGCTTCCCGGTTACGTTCATAGACGGATCCATCCACCGTCTTTGCATAACCAAAGCGGTCCATCAGAAGGACAACCTCCTGCTCCTGTACTTTATTTTCCTCAAACACAGCTTCTTCTGCATTCTCGATCTTCGTTTTACGCTTCACGGCATATTCTTTTTTCAGCGCATCCAGATCATCAATGATCACCTGCGCCATAGAATCATAATTATTCAGAATATCCTCATATTTTGCAATATTTGCAAGCGTTGTCTCATGCTCCTTCATCAGCGCCTCGATTTCCAGACCGATCAGCTTGTACAGACGCATCTCCAGAATTGCCTGTGCCTGCCGGTCGGTAAACCGGAGCATGGATGCCATCTTCTCAGATCTTTTCGACTTAAACTTGATCTTCTCCGTCGCACCTGTTGTCAGACATTTTTTTGCATCCCTGATGGACGAGCTTCCACGCAGGATCTCAATGATCAGGTCGATCACGTCACACGCCTTGATCAGACCCTCCTGGATTTCTTTTTTATCCTGCTCTTTTTTCAGCAGCGTCTTGTATTTTCTGGTTGCAAGTTCAAACTGGAAATCTACATGATGTTCGATGATACGTTTGAGTCCCAGTACTTCCGGTCTGCCATCGGCTACCGCAAGCATATTGACACCAAAGGTATCCTCCAGTCTGGTCTTTTTATAAAGCATGTTGATCAGATTGTCCACATCTGCATCACGCTTCACTTCAATTACAATACGGATTCCTTCCTTGGAAGACTGATTGGAAATGTCTACGATGTCACTGGTCTTCTTTGTCTCCACCAGATTGCAGACATCGTTCAGAAATTTACCGATTCCGGCTCCGATCATGGTGTACGGGATTTCGGAAATGACGATCTTCTTCCGTCCGCCTTTTATCTCTTCCACATCTACTTTTCCACGAATCTTGATCTTTCCGGTTCCAGTCTCATAAATTTCTGCCAGATCATCTTTATTGACGACGATCCCGCCTGTCGGGAAATCCGGTCCTTTGATATACTTCATCAGCTGTTTTGTCGTGATATCATTGTTCTTCATGTATGCCTTAACCGCATCCACAATCTCGCCCAGGTTATGTGTCGGAATACTGGTTGCCATACCAACTGCGATTCCTTCCGCACCGTTCAGCAGAAGGTTCGGAATTCTTACCGGAAGAACTGCCGGCTCTTTTTCTGTCTCATCAAAATTCGGTACAAAATCAATGATATCTTTGTCCAGATCGGCAAGATATGCCTCCTGTGTGATTTTCGCCAGTCTTGCTTCAGTATAACGCATGGCTGCAGCCCCGTCTCCTTCAATGGAGCCGAAGTTTCCATGACCATCTACCAGGATCATTCCTTTTTTGAATTCCTGTGCCATAACAACCAGCGCTTCATAGATCGAGCTGTCTCCATGTGGATGATATTTACCCATGGTATCCCCGACAATACGCGCACATTTACGATATGGTCTGTCATAACGGATTCCCAGCTCATACATGTCATAGAGTGTTCTTCTCTGTACCGGTTTCAAACCATCCCTGACATCCGGGAGGGCTCTGGAAATGATAACACTCATGGCATAGTCAATATATGATTTTTTCATCAGCTCCGAATATTCCGTCCGGATGATCTGTGACTCTTCCATTTTCTCTTACCTCTTCTAGTTTATGTTTTCTGATGCACAGACTTTCCCCTTTTGAAAATCCATGCCTTTCCGATCTGTTTTTAAATATCCAGTTCTGCCTCTGTCGCATTTTCATAAATAAATGCGCGGCGCGGCGGAACTTCTGTTCCCATCAGCATCTCTGTTACACCGGATGCCATACGTGCATCCTCGATCTCGATCCGTTTCATCATTCGAGTTTCCGGGTTGAGGGTTGTCTCCCAGAGCTGCTCTGCATCCATTTCACCCAGACCTTTGTATCGCTGCAGGGTAAAGTCGGAATGTGTCTTTCTATATCTCTCCAGTGCCTTATCATCGTAAAGGTACTCTTCTTCTCCCTTTTTCGGCATTGCCTTATAAAGCGGCGGCATTGCCACGTAGACATGACCTTCGTATATCAGTTCCGGCATAAACCGGTAGAATAAGGTCAGCAACAGTGTGGAAATATGCGCTCCATCCACATCCGCATCCGCCATGATGATAATCTTGTCATACCGCAGCTTTGTGATATCAAAGTCATTACCGTATCCCTCTGAAAATCCACATCCGAATGCATTGATCATGGTCTTGATCTCGGCATTTGCCAGAACCTTATCGATGCTTGCTTTTTCCACGTTCAGAATCTTTCCACGGATCGGCAGGATTGCCTGATACATTCTGTCACGGGCAGTCTTTGCGCTTCCTCCCGCAGAATCTCCCTCAACGATGAAGATTTCACATTTGGATGCATCCCTGCTCTCACAGTTGGCAAGCTTACCGTTACTGTCAAAAGAATATTTCTGCCTGGTCAGAAGATTCGTCTTTGCCTTTTCCTCGGTCTTACGGATCTTTGCTGCTTTTTCCGCACAGGAAAGAACCTTTTTCAGTGTCTCCAGATTCCGGTCAAAGAAACGCGGGATCTCATCACTGGTCACCTTTCCGGTCGCTTTTGCCGCATCCTGGTTGTCCAGCTTTGTCTTGGTCTGTCCCTCAAATCTCGGATCCGGGTGCTTGATCGATACGATCGCCGTCATTCCGTTCCGTACATCCGCACCGGTAAAGTTGGCATCCTTATCCTTTAACACACCAATTTCACGGGCATACTGGTTCATGATCGTCGTAAATGTCGTCTTGAACCCGGTCAGATGGGTTCCCCCTTCCGCATTATAAATATTGTTGCAGAAACCTAATACATTTTCATGAAATTCATTCACATACTGGAATGCAACTTCCACTTCGATACCTTCTGCTTCTCCTTTATAGTAAACCGGATCGTGGATCACTTCTTTTTTGGAATTCAGATCCTTGATAAATCCAATGATCCCATCCGGTTCATGATACTCGATCCTCTCTTCCTGTGTCTTTCTTTTATCTGTAAATATAATCGTCAGTTCCGGATTCAGGTAGGCTGTCTCATGCAGTCGGCTCTTGATCTCTTCCTCTTTAAATCTCGTCTTCTCGAAAATTGTCGGATCTGGAAGAAAATTGACACAGGTTCCGGTCTTTTTGGTCTTTCCGATCACCGGAAGAAGCCCATCCTCCAGTTCTACCACCGGAATTCCTCTCTCATAACGGTCGTGGTGGACCGCACCGTCACGACTGATCTTTACATCCATATAAGTAGATAGTGCATTAACAACCGAAGAACCTACTCCGTGCAGACCGCCACTTGTCTTGTATGCCGAATCATCGAACTTACCTCCCGCATGTAGGGTGGTATATACGATTCTGGCCGCCGATACTCCTTTTGCATGCATACCTACCGGCACACCGCGTCCATTATCTGTTACCGTTGCAGAACCGTCCTTTTCCAGTGTCACCTCTATCTGTGAACAAAATCCTGCCAGATGCTCATCTACCGCATTATCTACAATTTCGTACACCAGGTGGTTAAGCCCCTTGGTACTGACGCTTCCAATATACATTCCCGGTCTTTTCCGGACGGCTTCCAGTCCTTCCAGAATGGTAATACTCTCCGCATCATATGTAGTCTTTTTTGCCATTTTCTTCCTCTCCTCTTATGATCTATCCTAAAATATCCAGGTAAAATCCTGCGGCAGCAGCCTCCTTACAATTTCCCGGATTCCCTGATCTGTTTCTTCAATTCAGTAAGAAAAATTCTATCTCAATTTCAATCCTCTTGTCAAGCCAAATTGACCTCCCCTGCCATTATAACATATTTTATATCGTTAAACTTCTGTAGTTTCCATTCTGTCATAAGAATACTCCCTCTATCGTCCGGTCAGCACACTATTTAAAAGGTCTGCCAGCACCTCCATGGCATTTCGCATTTCCTCTACCGTGTTGGTCTGCGCGCCCGCCTCAATAAGAAGCATCCGCGGCATCAGATCCATATTGTATTTATAGCCGCGAAGATAGTTTCTCCTTGCAAATCCCGGATATTTTGTTTCTGCCGCAATCTTCATCTGCAGGGAAAATGCAAGATTATCCTGCAAATATGGATTGGCCATTCCGACAAGGTCTCCGTTTACCCGCGTCCGGCTCAGTCCGTTAAAAAACATGATCTGTGCCGTCGGTTTCCCATTTATCTCTGTCACCAGATGCGTAGTATCCGCCACGCCGTCTCTATGCAGATCGATCACCACTTCGATACTCGGATTTTCCGCAAGGATCTGTTCCACCTCAGGTTTGGCAAATTCATAGGCCTCGCTCCGGTCCAGTTTCCCATTGATCAGATCATATACACCCTCATGATGCATGGTCGGAATCTTGTATTTGTTATTTAAAATCTCCGTCAGATAACGCCCGATCCCTACAATTGAGGTGGACGGATCATTGTCCGAATCTGCAAATGTCTCCTGGGAATGGGTGTGATAGATCAGGATTTTCGAACCGCCCGTACTCAGATCGATCCTCAAATCCTTTCCAAGCAGCTCCGAAGCGTTCAACTCCGAAGGATTGATATAAGTCACGCTGTCCACCGTATAAAAATTGCTCACAAGATATTCAAAATCATTTAGCCGCTCCATTGAAAGATCCATCGTCGGTACGGACGCCTGCCTTGTCTCTTCACTTTTGTCTTTCCCGATAAGCTGTCCATTTTCATCCACCGAATTTTCTTCTTCTGCCTGCTTTTTTGCAAGAATCGCATAGGTAGCCTCATCTTCTGTCAGAAGCTCTGCCGCCTCCCGTTCAGTCACATAATTGCCAAGAGGAATCAGGGCAGATGCCATGTGGACAACAGCCTCCGTCACCCGGATTTCCCCTTGTTTTTTTTCCGTATATGTAACTCCCGGCATATAAAGCCGCTCCGCATTCTCCTGAACGCTCTGGATCATCCTGATCTTCCAGGACTTCGGGATCAGTGAACCGCTGCTTTTTGCTTCCAGTCCCCAGATTCCCAAAATCATAATGGCAAGAAGCACACAAATTCTCTGTTCTTTTTTCATCTGCGCGCCTCCCTGCCAGTTTCTGAAGATCGCTGTAGCAAAACCATATCTTTCCAGACTGGATCCTGCCCCGGACCTTTTGTGTCATATTGACATAATATATGCAGCTCACTGCCTGATTATGTCGCTGAAGCCGCAAAAAGCATATTCAGTGCCTCCGAAATCGTATAACTGATTCGCCTGACGGTCTCATCAATATCTTTTGGTGTTACAAACATTCCATTTAAATGTGGCGCGATCAGTTCTTTAATCAGCTCATATTTTTCTGCCGGACTGTATCCTTTGATCACACTTGCCATGCCTTTTAAAGATTCAGATACTTCCACTGCACTGAGCAGATTATCCATCGTATCGCCTACAATGGTTGCCGCATCCACTACAGTCGGCACACCGATTGCAATCACCGGGATCCCGACTGTCTTTTCCGTGATTGCATTTCGGTGATTTCCCACCCCGGATCCCGGATTGATTCCCGTATCCGCAATCTGGATCGTCCGGTTCAGCCTTTTTGAATTTCTCGCTGCCAACGCATCGATCACCAGAAGGATATCCGGTTTTGTCTCTGCCACCACCCCCCGGATCACCTCCACAGTCTCCATTCCGGTCTGCCCCATAACCCCCGGCACGATCGCGCTGACCGACCAGACCTCATCTTCCCCTGTTGCATACTTTCCGTACTCTTCAATGATATGCCTTGTGATATGCAGGTTGTCTACCACATAAGGACCAAGTGCATCCGGTGTCACCTGGCGGTTGCCAAGACCGACCACCAGGATCTTTTCCATCTTTCTTTTAGGAAGCAGTTCTCCAATGAATTTCCGGAGCTGCTGTGAAATCTCCTCATGATATCCTTCATCGGGAACTGCCATTTCCGGTGCCTCGATCGTGATATAGCTGCCAACCGGTTTCCCCATCACTTTTGCTCCGTTTTCGGTCTCAATCCTCACGGTCGTGATGCGGATCTCATTTTCCTCATCATACTCTTCCGTCAAGATCACACCCTGGACCTCAACATGATCAGATTCAAACCGTTCCTTCTCTTCCAGCGCCAGATCCGTCCTGATATTATACTTTTCAACCATAGTCCTCTCCCATTTCTGTATTTTCTGTCTTATTCACTTAGTTTTTCGCAAAAAATTGGAATTATGTATTGACAAGCAATCTTTCTTCGCCTAAAATAAATAAGTGTGTTCGACGGATGTTCCGTGTCACTTTTCGTCGAATTCAATATTATGATTATATAATTTATGAAATGATAATTTGGAGGTGTCGGAAATGGCTAATATTAAATCCGCAAAAAAGAGAATTTTAGTAACTGAGACAAAGACAGCTAGAAATAAAGCAATCAAATCTAAAGTGAAAACTTATGTAAAGAAAGTTGAAACTGCTGTTGAAAAGAAAGACGTTGAAGCTGCAAAGGCTGCATTAAAAGAAGCAATCTCTGTAATCAACAAAGCAGGAAGCAAGGGTGTTTACCACAAAAATACTTGCGCAAGAAAGATCTCTCGTTTAACAAAAGCTGTTAACGAAATTGCTTAATTCCGGTTTCGAGATAAATAATGAATGATAAAAAGGCAGCCATCCCGTCAGTGGCTGTCTTTTTTGTTTTCATAAATCTTTCAAAAAAGAGTCTGTACTGAAATGCTGCTTGTATTCGGTACAGACTTTTTTTGTCTTCTGATTTTCTCTTATAATTTAGAATAACCGTAGCTGTTCACGATAGCTTCGATCCGCTGTCCTTCTCTGCACTTCGGGCAATCTTCCGGAGAATATGCTCTGTAATGCGGAAGATCACTGCTTGTGAAGATCGTATTGACTTCCATTCCTGCAATCTTGTTGACTGAACTGAAAATTGCGCTGATTCCGCAGACTCTTCCACCGTAGTAGAGAACAGACTCGATTGCTTGTTTGACAGATTTACCGGTTGTGATGGACGCTGCAAGGATCAGAACCTGTTTGTTCTCAACCATTCTCTGTTTGTTGTCACGGAACAGGATCTGTCCGTCCTGATACATCTCCGGGGTAATAATGGAAATGTTGTTTCCTTTGCTGAGTGAGTACTGGTTCTCATCGGCAAGCTGCTCGGCAAGGAAGGTTCCGATCACTTCTGTCTCTTCCATGCAAACGATGGTATCTACCGTTGTGTTAGAAAGGTAAGCTGCTGCAAGAACTTTTGCAGTTTCACGGGCATTGTTGTGACGGGATTTGACCGTTGACATGTCGATGTAGGTGTTGATGTGGGAATGACTTGTTGCAAAGTGTCCTTTTAAAATTTTAATTCGCGCCTTTGGGTTTTTAGCGGAGCGAAGGTCTTCCAGTCTTTCATCCATTTCTAGTTCCTCCTTTAAGTTGTTTTGGTGGTTTTGACTGGTTTTAGTATAGCACAGAGGGATAGGTTGTGCAATATGTATATTGTGGGGGAGTATGGTGGAGGGATGGGATGGAATGAGACGGGATGGGTGTTTAGAGGGGACGCCAAACTGGCGCATAGCGCGGTTTGGCTGGATGTGTTTGTGGAAGGACGGGACTTTTGTTTTGGGGGGACGCGGAATTGGCGCATAGCGCGATTCCGCTGGATGTGTTTGTGAGTTTGTGGGTCGAATGATTTACATACAAGCCGGTCAGAGTCTCACAAGCAAAGCTTGTTCGACCGTTGGCGGCGCCAACTAACTAATCAGAAATAGAAGGAGTCCCGGAAAAGCATGCAAGCATGTTTTTCCGGGACTCCTTCTATTTCCGCTTAGCTGACCGGCTTGTTGCCTATCGCTTAGTTATTGATCAGTTTATCTTCACCATTCCAGCTGTAGAGTTTTCTGATTTCTTCTCCTACTACTTCTGATGGATGTTCTGCGGCTTTCTTTCTCATTGCTTTGAAGTGTACCTGACGTCCTGCCGGTGACATGTCGAGAAGGAATTCTTTTGCGAATGTTCCGTCCTGGATGTCTGAGAGGATCTTCTTCATTGCTTTCTTTGTATCTTCTGTGATGATCTTTGGTCCTGTGATGTAATCACCGTATTCTGCTGTGTTGGAGATTGAGTATCTCATTCCGGCGAATCCGCTCTGGTAGATCAGGTCTACGATGAGTTTCATTTCATGGATGCATTCGAAGTATGCGTTTCTTGGATCGTATCCTGCTTCGCAAAGTGTTTCGAAACCTGTCTGCATAAGGGCACATACACCACCGCAAAGTACAGCCTGTTCTCCGAAGAGGTCTGTTTCTGTCTCTACTCTGTATGTTGTTTCAAGAAGTCCTGCTCTTGCTCCACCGATTGCAAGACCGTAAGCAAGTGCTCTGTCCCATGCTTTTCCTGTGTAATCCTGTTCTACTGCGATCAGACATGGTGTTCCTTTTCCTGCCTGATATTCGCTTCTTACTGTATGTCCTGGTGCTTTTGGAGCGATCATTGTTACATCTACATATGCCGGAGGTGTGATGCATCCGAAGTGGATGTTGAATCCGTGTGCGAACATCAGCATGTTACCTTCCTCAAGGTTTGGTTCGATGTCTTTCTTATACATATCAGCCTGAAGTTCATCGTTGATAAGGACCATGATGATATCAGCTTTCTTTGCAGCTTCTGCTGCTGTATATACTTCAAATCCCTGAGCTTCTGCTTTTGCCCATGATTTGCTTCCTTCGTAAAGACCGATAATGACATTGCATCCTGAATCTTTCAGGTTCAGTGCATGTGCATGTCCCTGGCTACCATATCCGATGATAGCGATTGTCTGTCCTTCTAATACTGATAAATTACAGTCTTCCTGATAAAAAATTCTTGCTGCCATTTTTAATTTCCTCCTATGACTTATTGAATTCTATAGAGTTAAAGGCTCCATGCCCCTAGCTTTCTTATGTAACTACTGCTGCATCCCTGAAGGTGCCGCTTTCGAGCTCGTCGCTCTTTTCAAAACGTCTCTCTGCTTTAATCAAACATGATCACATCATCGCTTCCGCGCTTCAGTCCGGTAATACCGGTTCTTGCCAGCTCCAGGATCTCATATCCGTCCAGAAGCTCCATAAACGCTTTCAGCTTTGATTCGGTTCCCGTCAGTTCAATCATCAGACAGTCTTTTTCAACATCAACGATCTTCGCACGGAAAATATCTGCCAGTGAAATAAGTTCTGCTCTTTCAGATGCATTTGCACGAACCTTGATCATAACCAGTTCTCTGCATACTGAATTGCTGTCATTTAACGGCTTAATCTCGATCACATCTTCCATCTTGCGAACCTGCTTCTCGATCTGTGAAAGAATCTGTTCATCTCCACTTGCTACGATCGTGATCCTTGTAAATCTCGGATCTGCAGTTGTACCTGCGGTAATACTTTCAATATTGTACCCCCGTCTGCTGAACAATCCTGCCATACGGCTTAATAGTCCCGGATTGTTATAAACCAAAATTGAATAAGCTTGTTTTCTCATAACATACTCCTTTACTTTACAAAACAGAGTGCGTTCTGTTTTTTTATTGTAGCAATTGACACCACCTTTGTCAAGTAGCTTTCTAAAATTTTATCACTTTAATTCGATTTTATCAATTACAGGAACCTCTAATTATCGTTTTCACACTGATTTTTCCAGATTTTGTCAAAATATATCCTTTTATCATCTGGACATATAATTCTTCAATTACCTGCCGGACAAATCGTTTTTTGTCAAATTCGACTGTTGTCAGCTGCGGGCGGCAAATGAGTGCTGTTTCTTCTTTTCCGACTGCCATCACTTCAATTTCCTCCGGCACCTTGATTTCCAGATCATGCAGATAACCGACAGCCTCTGCTCCCTGTACGGCAGATGCAAATACGAGCATATCTGCGGATAAAGCAAGCCCTGCCAGCCGGATTTTATAGAACATTCTCCGCAGATCCCTGTCTTTTGGAATTTCCAGATATTGTTCTTCTTCAAGACAGCAGCCTTTTTTTGAAAATATTTTCTGCATTCCCTGCCATACCACTTTTCCGTACTCTTCCGTTCCATCCAGAAACCAGATTCTCTGTTTCTCTCTTTTAAACAGAAATCTTGCGACTTCCTCACCGGCTTTTCCGTAAATCCGGTCTGTTCTGTATATCGCAGCCACCGGAACTGCACACATCTGCCGGATTCTTGTACACTCCTCTTCATTGAGCCAGATACAGATAACCCCATCCAGTTTCCATACCGCCGCATATCGTACAAATTCTTCTGCTGTTTTTACAAAATGCAGCAGCATATAGTATTCCCTCTCATCCAGACTCTTCTCGATCTCACGCAGTATTTCTTCTAATTTTTCACTCTCCTGCTCCCATTCCTGCTTTTTTCCAACAACTACAGCAATCATCCCGGAAGATTTTCCGGAAAGGATACGTGCTCCCATGCTTGGAGCATATTTCTGTTCATCCAGGATCTCCTCTATCCTTTTTCTTGTCTTTCTTGATACTTTTTCCGTTCTTCCATGGATCACATTCGATACAGTTGTTGCACTCACTCCGGCTATTTTTGCAATATCTTTGATCCTGATTTTCCCCTCAGCCATTTCTTTCCCCCACTTATTTCTTTTGTTTTTTCTGTTTCTACTATCTTACACTTCTTTTCTTCTTTCTTACTAATTCGCATTTTTTCGACATCACCTGTAACTTTTCGATAAAATATTTTACAGATCATTGCCCGGATATCCACCTTGTGCTATCCTTAATCTGTTAAATAATTTTTCAGATACAGGAGATTGAATCATGGATGGTATTATATTTGACGTAGACGGCACACTCTGGGACTCAACCGAAGCAGTTGCCAGATCCTGGAATCAGGCGATAGAGGAGAATACAGATTTTTCCCTCTCACTTACAGCAGATTGGCTTAAGTCACTTTTTGGAAAAACAATGGATGAGATCACGCTTGCACTCTTTCCTTCCTGCCCAAAAGAAGAACGTGACCGGATCGGCTATCTTTGCTTTAACTATGAAAATCGGCTGCTTGAAACCGATCACGGTGTTCTTTACCCGGATGTTGCGCGGACACTGGAAAGCCTTTCTCAGAAAACCGACCTTTATATCGTCAGCAACTGCCAGTGTGGATATATCGAAGTTTTTCTAAAAACGATGGGACTCGGAAAATATATCAAAGATTTTTTATGCTTTGGTCAGACACAGGTTCCAAAAAATGAATCCATCCGTCTTCTGATGGAGCGCAATCATCTGCAGGATGTGGTTTATGTCGGAGATACTTCAGGTGATTTTGATGCCTGCCAGAAAGCAGACGTTCCTTTTATTTATGCTTCGTATGGATTTGGTGATATTCCGGATCCACCAAGACAGATTGGCGCAATCAGGGAACTTCCTGCTCTTCTTGGACTGTAGATTTTCTCTGTTTATGTTCCTGGTTCAGGATTATATAGCAGTTTTTTCCATCATTCAGCATCAGCAGAGTCTGCCACCGGTAGTTTCCTTCCATACACATGACAATATAAAAAGATCAGAGTCTGATAACCACATTTTTTATCATTCTCTGATCTTTTTATATTGAATTCTTTCCAGTGGATTTTTCCTTTTCTTTATTCCACATCCTCTTCATCAAATTCACACACCACATAATACCCCTGCGGTGTCTGCTTTACGTCAATCACCTTTCCCTGTCCTGACTTAAGTCTCTGCCATGAACGATAATTGGCGCTCATTGCCACAGCCGGCTCAATCGTATAATAAAAATACGCAGCTACAACGCCCTCTGTCACATCAACAATCTGTCCGGGTTCAACCAGTCCCGGACGCTCCATTTTAAATTCCATCTGTCTCATTTCCGCTTGATACCTGCCTCTTTTTCTATATTGTATTCGTTTTTTCTTGTAATTGCAAGTATTTACACAGACTGTTTTGTGACGAAGCTTTGAAGTAGAACGCCACTGTCAGGTGGTCTTTTTAGCCACCTGATCTAAAACAACTGAAATCACATTATCCTTCGTTCTATTCGGATTTCTTACACTGTTTTTCATGCAGAACTTCCGGAACGATCATATAATGCTCCTCAATCAATTTTGCTGTCTTTTCAACAGGCAATTCTTTTATTCCTTTTAAAAGGATCTCATGATTGTAGCGAAGTACATCAAAGGGGATGATGGATTCAACACCCATTGTATAATATCCGCACAAATTGCTTTCCCGGAGCATTGCCCATATTTTATATAAGGTTTCGCACTTTGCTGCCCGAACAATGCATGAATGAAACTGTTCATCATAACACATAATGTGGTACACATCTTTTTCTTTCGCAGCTTTTTCCATCTGGTCCAGACACTCATCCATTTCCCGTTCGATTTCTTCCGGAAGTTTTCCGGCAATGATCCTGATTGCCAGAACTTCCAGGGTAGAGCGGACAAGATATTTTTCCTGCATTTCTTCATAGGAAATCGTCTTTACTGTACTGCCTTTATGAGACTCATAAACAACAAATCCTTCCTCCCCGATATGACGCAGGGCTTCTCTGACCGGTCCCCGGCTTACATGAAACTTCTCCGCAATATCTTCTTCTACAATTCGTTCCCCCGGTTTGATCTTCCCCCGAATGATGTCTTCTCTTAACACATCAGCGATTTGCTGCCAAAGAGTTTTTCTTTGTATTGATGCCTTCCTGGTATAATCCATTCATTCTTCCTTTCAGATTTTTGCAGTTTTTTTATAAAAAGAACAGGCTGATCCCCACAATTACTGCCAGTGTAATGGCCAGAGCCGGCCAGAGTGCCCAGAATGCCCCCAAAACCATTGCCAGATAATCTCCCTTTTCAAAAACAATGTTCTGGTCACTCATCTGCTTTTTAAATTCCAGGAACTTTTTATCCTGTTCTTCCAACTGTCTTCCTCGTTTGCTGTATCCTCCAAAAAAGCTCATGCTAATTCCTTTCTGATTTTATGAATCCTTTTCTACTCCGAGTGGATTATGACAGGCTACAAAATGTCCAGGTCTCATTTCCACAAGTTCCGGTGTAATATGCTTACAGATTTCTGTACAGTATTTACATCTTGTATGGAACTTACATCCTTTCGGCGGATGAACCGGACTTGGGATATCTCCTTCAAGCGGGATCATCTCTCTGTTAGAATCTACGTCTGTCGTCGGAATTGCTGATAACAGCGCTTCTGTATATGGATGTGTAGGGTGATCAAACATTTCCTGTGACTCTGCAAGCTCTACGATGTTTCCAAGGTACATAACACCAATTCGGTCACTGATATATTTTACAACACTCAAACCATGTGAAATAAATAAGTATGCAAGATTGTCTTCGCTTCCGAGATCTTTCAGAAGGTTGACGATCTGCGACTGAATGGAAACGTCAAGTGCGGAAACCGCCTCATCGCAGACTACAAATCTTGGTTTCAATGCAAGTGCACGTGCAATACCGATTCTCTGTCTCTGTCCACCGGAGAACTGATGTGGATAACGATGGATCATATATGGTGCAAGTCCACATTTTTCCATGACTTCCATAACATACGCCTGCATTTTTTCATCATTTTTCTTAAAAATGCCATGTGCAAGAAGACCTTCTCCGATGATCTGTCCAACTGTCATACGCGGATTCAGTGATGAGTATGGATCCTGGAAGATCATCTGCATATCTTTACGTAGGAAACGCATTTCTTGTGTTTTCAGTCTCGCAAGATCTACTCCATTATCACGGTATGCTTCGTATTTTGTAAAAGCTTCATCGTTTTTATATTTACTGCGGAGTTCTTCTAACTTCTTCTCCGCTTTTTCAAGTTCCACTTTCTTCTCTGCGATTTCTTTTGTCTTATCGACACCTTCCATCTGGTTTTCTTCATTTAAACCACTGATCACTCTGGCAACTTTGAATTTTTCAAGCAGTAACTGTTCTGCTTCTTTTGTGTCATCTAAGCTATAGAATCCACCAATGATCTGAACAAGATTCAGGAATTCCATATTACATTTCTTCTGGATATTTTCACATTCAGCCTGTTTCTGGAATTTTTCCGCAGAATCTTCCATTTTTTCATATTCCGCTTTTAATGCTTCTGCCTTCGCTTCTAATTCGGCAATTTTCTTTTTACCAGAAGAAATATTTTTGATTGTTTCGTCTACATAAAGCGGTGCCATATCGGTAAGAGTTCTGCCGTAATACATTGTCTTACCTTCTGTCTGTTTGTAGATCTGAAGTAAAGTTCTTCCAAATGTTGATTTTCCACATCCGGATTCTCCAACAAGACCAACTGTTTCTCCTTCGTAAATATTCAAAGTAATTCCGTCATTGGCTCTTACATACTCCTGCTCTTTCTGGAATAACTTTGTTTTCTTAAGTGGAAACCACTGTTTCAGATCCGTGACCTTCAAAAGCACTTTCTTTTCATCATTATTTGGCATGGCGTGCCTCCTTATCCGGGTAGAAACAACGAATCAAGTGATTGTCTTCTGCCAACTCTAATTTTGGTTCTTCATTCATACATTTCTCTGTTGCATATTTACAACGCGGAGCAAATTTACATCCCTTCGGAAGATTGAGCGGATGAGGTACTGCTCCCGGAATTGCCTCAAGTCTTGCTCCGACCGGTGTATCCAGACGTGGAATTGAAGTCATAAGTCCTTCCGTATATGGATGTGAACAGGTTGTCTCTTTTGCAAAGATAGTTCTTGCTTTACACATTTCCACAACCTGACCACAATACATAACTGCCACTTCATCTGCCATCTGGTTGATAACTCCAAGGTCATGTGTAATGAACAGAATAGAGGTCCCTTTTTCCTTTTTCAGTTCATTCATCAGCTTTAAGATCTGTGCCTGAATGGTAACGTCCAAAGCAGTAGTCGGTTCGTCAGCGATCAGAAGACTTGGTTCGCAGGCAAGAGCCATGGCGATCATAACTCTCTGACGCATTCCACCTGACAGCTGATGCGGGAACTGTTTCATAACAGATTCCGGATTCGGGATCTTAACAGCTTTTAACATTTCAAGTGATTTCTCACTTGCTTCTTTTTTTGTGATTTTCTGATGGGTTAAATAAACTTCATTTAACTGTTTTTCGATCGTATATACCGGGTTCAAACTTGTCATCGGTTCCTGGAAAATAACGGAAATCTCATTTCCACGAATCTGGTACATATCATTGATTGTACACTCCGCAAGATTTCTTCCCTTGAAAGTAATTGTACCGCTGTCGATATATCCGTTTCCATCCAAAAGTTTTAAGATACTCATTGCCGATACACTCTTTCCACTTCCGGATTCTCCTACGATACCTAATGTTTTCCCAGACTCTACTCGATAGGAAACACCGTTGACCGCTTTTACAATTCCTTTTTTTGTCTTAAAAAATGTATGTAGATCATCTACTTCCAATAAATATGCCATCGTTATTCCTACCTTTCATTTGCTTTCGGGTCAACTGCTCTACGAAGTCCGTCACCAAACAAGTTGATACTTACAGTACAAAGTCCTAATACAACTGACGGAAATACCCATCTCCACCAGTACTGTGAGATAACTTCTGAAGAACGACAGTTGTTCAGCATATTTCCCCATGAAGGAATTGGCTCTGCAACACCGAATCCTAAGAATGATAATCCGGATTCTGTCAGCATACAGGTTGCAAATGAGATTGTTGCCTGTACGATAATGATCGTCATTACGTTCGGTACGATATGACGGAAAATAATATTCTTTTCTCTTACACCCAGTGCTTTTGCAGCGACAACGAATTCTTTGTTACGTTCTGCAAGCACCTGTGCACGGACAAGACCTGCGATACCGGTCCATCCGAGGAAACCGAGGATCAACATGATCATGATGATTCTTCCGACATCAGATACTTTATTTCCGATCAAAGCTGAAAGAATCAGTGCCAGCGGGATAAACGGAAGGGATCCGACAACCTCTGCCAGACGCATAAGAAGGATATCCACAGTTCCACCGTAGTATCCGGAAATACCCCCTACTAAGATACCGATCGCGAACTGGATGATAACAGCGATGAATCCGACTGTCATAGTCATCTGTCCACCCTTTAAGATACGGTAAAATACGTTTCTTCCAAGATTATCTGTTCCAAGTAAGTAACCTTTCAGTCCCCATGTCACAACAGAGCCGTCTTCTTTGATAATACAGTTCTGATAATAGCCGGAAGCTAATTTTGCAATATTGGTTGCCTTAGCAGGAACCTTTGCCTGATTGTTTTCATTTCCGCCCCAGGCTACTGCGTTTCCATCTTCTGTCACAACAACAAGATGGTTACGTCCACCTGAAATATCCACTGCTTTGCCCTGCACTTCTTCCGGTACGGAGAAAATATGGTCGTGGTTGTTTCCCCAGACTTTTACAGTACCATCTTTTAATACAGCTGCTGCTGCTTTATCTGTTAAAGCGATTTTTTCTACTTTTCCCTGAATCTCTTCCGGTACATTATCTAAAGCAGTTTCTTTCTTTGCAAGCGAGATGACTTTTCCATCCTTTGTAAGGGCAATGGCTGTCTGAATATTTGCTTTTACTTCTTTGACTTTTTCGTCCTTTACATTAGCTGTAGAAATATCAACTGCACTTGTATTTCCCCATGAAACAACTTTTCCGTCTTCTGTTACAACAACGGATACCTGATATCCTGCTTCAATATCAGCAATCTTTTTGCCTTTCAGTTCCGTCGGAATCACATTAAGACCCATTCGGTTGAAGCCCCAGGTGTATAAGTTACCTTTATCGTTGATTGCTAGCACGTGGTCCTGACCAACTGCGATATCAACAACTTTTCCCATATCAGCCGGAATTTTTTTCAGGTTTTTCGTTAACTGTCCCCACTCATAAACGTAACCGTCTTTGTCTACTCCTACACCATATGTCGGACCAAATTCAATCACTTCGGCATTATCTTTTAAATCTGACGGAACCGAAAGGAATGAAAATCCCGGTGCGATATTTTTCTGTGTTGGATCCTGATAGTTTAAATCCTGGTGAAACCAGATCGGAAGGATGAAGCACATTGCAAAAATTGATACAAATACGATCAATCCTCCCATAGCCAGTTTGTTTTCCAGCAGATTTTTTATAATCGTACGAAAAGGACTTTGCATCTGTTCTTCTTCAAGAACGGAACGCTGCTCTTTTTCTTTCTTCTTTCCAAATAACATTTGTCTTCCTCCTAATCGAGTTTAATTCTTGGATCAACGATACAGTAACATAAGTCTGTGATCAGGTTTGCAGCAAGTCCTAACAAAATGTAAAACATCTGCATGGACAGTGCGACTGTATAGTCATGCTGGTTCAAGGAATCGATCAGAAGTTTTCCGACACCTTTCCATGAGAACAGAGTCTCAATGATAACCGCTCCACCAAAGATACCTACGATAGAGCCTACGATCCAGCCTGTGATCGGGATCATCGCGTTACGGAACGCATGTTTGTAAATAACAGTTTTTTCTTTCAGACCTTTGGCACGGGCTGTTCTTACATAATCCATAGATAATGCATCAAGAAGAGCTCCTCTGACATAACGGATCAGACCACCGATACCTGTCAGACATACAATAATAGGAAGTGCCATATGATATAAATAATCTAAGAATGCACGGAAGCCTGTAAAATTTGCACCCGTTGTGACCATTCCACTGATTGGAAAGATCGGAATTTTAATTGCAAACAGGTAGATAAAGATCAGCGCCGAAATAAATGAAGGAATACTGATACCGATCATAGTTGCTACCTGGAGTGATGTATCAAACACCGTGTCTTTTTTTACCGCACATTTGATTCCCAGCGGAATTCCGATTGCGAAAAGGAAAATATAATATACAACGTTCAGGGCGATTGTATTTTTCATCGGAGGTCCGATCAGTTCTTTAACCGGAATACGATATACGGTAGAGTAACCGAAATCTCCCTGTAAGATATTTCCCATCCAGCTTAAATACTGAACCGGAATCGGTTTATCAAGTCCGAGACGTACTCTTGCCTGTTGATAAAGCATCTCATACTGTTCCGGTGAAACACTCTGCTTTTGTCCCTCGACCATAAGTCTGGCAGGGTCACCAGGTACCATTTTAAAAATACCAAACAGTAAGATGGAAAGCAGGAAGAATACTATAATAATATAACCAAGTCTTTTCAATATGTATTTTGCCATAATGTAGTTTTCTCCTTCTGGATGAAATAGTTATTCCTGAATTATTCATGACATGTGATTCTGTCCGAACCATTACCATAATTTTGTTTTCGTATAAAGAAAAGATACGGGAAGACAGAACATTTCCCTTTGTTCTGTCCTCCCTGTTTTGTCATGCATATCAAAAGTTAATAGAATTGATCTATTCTGATGAATCCTTTATGCTTATTCTTCAAAGTATGCATCTAATACCATTGCTCCCCATCCCACATGAGCTCTAGGAACGAAATTCTTAAGCTTCGGATTGAAGAACATATAAGAAACTCCTGATCCCATTGGAAGACTTGGAAGTTTTTTGTTGTATGCCAGCTGGAATTCTCCATATAATTTTCTGAATCCGTCAATGTCTTCAGAATCAACTTTCTGCATCTCTTTACCGATTGCTTTTAATTCCGGATCGGAAATGTAGTTAACATTCCAGCTTCCCATTAAACTCGGATCGTCATCGAAGCAGTTCCAGTAGAAGAGAATTTCCGGAATTCCGATACTACTGTAGAAAATGTTATATTCTGGTTCATCGATACCCTGGCGATTCAAATGGTTGATCATAAGAGCAAAGTCCATAGATGTGTATTTGTATTCCATACCGATCTTTTCTGCTTCCGGTGGGATTACTGTGTTGTAAAGTTTTGAGTAGTCATCTTCGCAGCATGCTACTTCAACTTTTAATTTCATCAATTCACCATCTACTTCTTTATAACGGTATTTGTCTGTACCTTCTTTGTACTCTTCACCTTTTTCGTTCAGTGTCCAACCACCATCGATGAGTTCCTGTTTTGCTTTATCAAGGTCATATGAGTAGTGAATCAGTTCAGATTCAATATCATCTTTGATTGCTGCAAAATCTGTTGTAGCATCTGTTGCATAACAGTCTACCACTGTACCGTATCCGCCTGTTAACTGTTTGTTGATTTCATCACGGTCTACGATATAAGCGATTGCACGTCTTACTTCTTCAAACTGTGTCGGTCCAAAGTCACACATATAACGCATCTCGTTGATACGTGTTCCCGGTACAAGACCATAGTTTGCATCTAATTTTCCTTCTTCTACTTTTGTTAAAGCAGCTTCGATCTTTTCTCCTGTACCTGCTGAGTAGAAATCAATTGTTCCTTTTTCAAATTCGTCACGGATTGTTTCATCTGCAACCGGTTTGGAAATAATTGTCTGGATATGTGGTTTTGTTCCATCATATGTTCCAAGGTATTCTTCGTTGATTTCAAGTTCAACAGTTTCAGTTGTAAGGTCAACACTCTTTAATTTGTAAGGTCCGCATACAACCGGTGCTTTGTAACGGAATCCTTTATCCGGATCCAGCAAGGTTTCTCTGATGAGATCTTCTGTAAATCCGTCTGTAAGGTATGCTCCGTTTCCATCATCTTTCACGTCGCATCCAGGAGCGATTGCTGCAAGCGGTTCCGGTCCATAGGCAACATTTGCCATCTCATAGTAGTTCGGAAGCTGATCTGCACTGATTGTCATAGAAAATTCGTAATCCCCAAGAAGGTTAACACCTGCAAATTCTTTTGTTGTTCCCTGTACATGATCGTTGTATCCAACTAAAGCCCATCCGTATGTTGCATCACCTTCACAGGCTGCAAATTCCGGAGAAGAATGAAGCAGAAGACTGAATACATAATCTTTTGCTGTGATCGGAGAACCGTCACTCCATTTCAGGTTATCATTGATTTCAAAACGGTATGTCTTGCTTCCGTCATCGTTTTCGATTACTTCGTGATCTTTAACAACAACCGGGTCCCAATCAAGAACATAATCACGATTGTAATCAGCGAGGGCGTAACCACTCATCAGTTCGATAAATCCAGAGTTCGTTGCACTATTTGTCCATCCGTCGTACATATCCGGTGATAAGGTACCTGGTGAAATTGCAACTACAACCTGTCCTCCTACAGGTGCATCTTCCGGCGGTGCACTCTGCATATCTTCGGTTACCTCAACTCCAACCTGTTTGCTTTCACCATCATCCTGATTATTCTGGTTCTTGCTGGAAGCTCCTCCACCGCCACAGGCTGTGACCGAGAATACCATGATACCAGCCAGCATGAGGGCTATCATTCTCTTTTTCATTTTGCATTCCTCCATAAATGTAAACTTTGTGTTAAGACAATTATAACATTTTACCAATTAAACATCTATTATCGTTTTCGTTTTTGTGCATTTTTGTGAAATACGACGTATTTTTATTGTATACAAAAAAACAAGTCTTTCATGGACGGATTTTACTACATATATGGACGATATCTGTTTTTCATTCACACACATTCAGATTGTTAACAGTCTACAATTTGTGCATTTTTAACAAATTGTTAAATGTTGACATTTGACCAAAAACAAAAAAGCAGAACGTTTGTTCCGCTTTTTTCATCAATCTTTTTGTTATCGCGATAAGAGTACGACGGTTTCAACGTGCTCCGTAAACGCAAACATTTCCACCGGCTGTATCTTTTTTACCTGATATCCTTTTTTTGTCAGATACTTCAGATCTCTTGCCAGTGTCTCCGGATTGCAGGAAATGTACACGATCTTCTCCGGTCCCATCTTCACTGCAGATGCCATAAATTTTTCATCACTTCCGGCTCTCGGCGGATCCATAAACAGCACATCCATACTATTTCCCTCTGCTGCCATCGCCTCCATAAACTCCCCGGCATCTCCCTGGAAAAATCTCACATTCCGGATCTGATTCTCTTTTGCATTTAATATTGCATCCTTCACGGCATCCTTATTAAGTTCCACACCGACTACTTCTTTTGCATGTCCCGATGCGATCAGACCGATCGTTCCGATTCCGCAATATGCATCGATCACGCTTTCTTTCCCTGTCAGATGTGCAAATTCAATCGCTTTCTGATAAAGGATCTCCGTCTGCACCGGATTTACTTGATAGAAGGACTTTGGTGAAATCCGGAAAGTACACCCGCAGAGTTCATCCCGGATAAATCCTTTCCCATATAACACTTTTTCTCTCTCCCCAAGGATCATACTGGTCTTTCTGTCGTTAATATTAAGGACAACCGTTGTAATCTCCGGATGCTCTTTTCTGAGTGCTTTTACGAAATTATTAGACGATGGAAGGATTGGTGATCCAAGCACCAGAACCACCATAATCTCTCCGCTTTTAAACCCTCTTCTGATCAGCACATGACGGAACAGGCCATATCCTGTATCTTCATCGTAGGTTTTGATCTTAAAAGATTTCAAAAGTCCCCGGATCGTCCGGATGATCTCCTGACTCTTTTTGTCTTCGATCAGACAGTTTTCAACAGGAACGACCCGGTGTGTCTTCGCTTCATAGGTTCCGGATACGATATTTCCCTTTCGGTCTCTGTCGAATACGGCGTGTACTTTATTTCTGTAATAATACGGATTCTCCATTCCGATGATCGGTTCTACTTTTCCGTATTTTGACAACAGAGCGTTCACTATTTTCTGCTTCTTTTTCAGTTGCTCCTTATATGGCACTCCCTGATACTGGCATCCTCCGCATTTTTTTGCCACTTTACAGGCTTCCGGTTCTGTCTGTTTTTTCTTTTCTTCCATTTTTTACCTCTCTTCTTTTTTTATTCTTTTCTCAAAAGAGATCCGGCATATTATCCAGATACAACTCTTCTCTGACCTGGAGATGGTAATATGCTTTTTTTGTATCTGATGTATTCATTCTTATTATAATCCTTTTAATCATTCAGATCCGTCTGGAATCTTGATAAATGTTCATACGGCAGGATCAGTCTCCCCCTGTATAATCCGCATCCGTCATTGATGAGACTATTATTTGCCGCAGCAAACATATTGACTTCCAGATCCTTCAGTTCCAACCCCAGAAGCCGCATTCCTCTTTCGTATGCCTCATCAAAATAAATGCATTCTCCTTCCGGAATAGCTTCTCTTCTTGCCCTGACTCTTTCCTGTTCCTTCTCGTAGGCCTGGTGATTTGCCGCTCCAATCTCCGCTATATCATCCATCTTCTTTGTCCGCAGTTGTACTTCCATGTAACTTCTCGAACAGTTATCATAAAACGTGATGTGGAGTGATTGATAGCTGCCTCCGCTTCCATTGGAAATATAATCCCGATAATAAGGTTTCACCGCCTCATCCATAAAAGGAGATGTACTTTCAAGCACCCCTTTTGCAGATTCTGCCGTAAATCCTCTTTCCTCCAGAAACCCCGGAAGAACATTCGCGATCCTGTATAAATACTTGATTTCCTCTTCTTCTCGCAGTTTGTCATCCCTGATATGGCATTTTGGAAGAGAAATTACCAGACGGTATGCGATAATATCCCGAAAGCAGCTCAGTTTTTCCCTTAGGTCAGGCACCGGCGGATAGGTATGATGTTTTTCATAATAATCATAAATATATTCTACAATATACCCGTTGAATTTTTCCTCTGCGCGGATCAGGGACTTGATCCTTCCTTTAAAAGTAAAAGCAAGCAGAGGATATTCCTGTACCATGTATTTATAAAAATCCCTGATTTTCTGCGACTGTGCAGTAAGGAAATCATTGTGTTCAAGCAGTTCCCTGAACTGGATCAGGAAATTGGAATGGATGAGATCTATTTCATTGTGATTCTTCTTTGCTTCTTTCTTCAGATCCACTGTATAATTTCTTAAAATCCGAAAAATCGTATCACCTGAATATAAATAGTCATTTAATGTGATCATACGTTCCACCCTTTCTATTTGATTTTCTTATACAGTATAGCAGAATCTGGCTAGATTGGATACCGTTTTGTTAAATAGAAGCAGGGATTGATCTGCTGCATATAATCCAGCAAGGTCAATCCCTGATTTATCATATTTCTAAAATAAAAGCTGAAGCCCCATAGCAATGATCCACATATACGCACATGTCTTCAGAATCATCAGTAATCTACTTTTGGTTTTGTTTTACTGAATAGTGTTACCGGAGTGTAACATCCAAAGGAGATAATGATAGCGGCAATCAAATCAAAAATCAAATATCCGACATCAAATGCTCCTTTCGGATCTGCTTACGAAGAACATGCTGCCATCAAGGATACTGCAGCAGAGGTAAGAGCGCTTCGCAAAAACGGAATTCATGTATCCGCCGTCTTTATGGGAAACGATGGCGAAGTGACAAATGCTAAACAGATTTACGGAAAAGAATTTACCAGGATCCGCCAGATTGATCAGCTTTCAAAAGCAGCTGGACGTCTGATTCAAAAAGAGACCCGGGAGTTATATAGTTAGTTACTTGTGGTTTTCCAGCTCCAGAACAACCACTTCACAGCTCCGTAAATTCAATGAATCCTTTTCACAATCTACCGTTCCATCTATACGGTTCGATAACCATACTTTTTCGATTTCGCTCTTCAGTTTGATTGTTGCAGCATCCTTTCCGAAATTAGCAGCCACAAGAATACACTTGGATTCATCTTTACGGTAAAATGCCATGACTCCGTCCACATTTTCATATTCCGGAAGAAATTTTCCATAGGTAAATACTTCTTTCAGTTCATCCGATTTACGCAGTGCAACCAGTTTGCGGTAATAATTCAAAACTGAATCCGGATCCTGTTCCTGAGCTTCCACATTCACGTCTTTAAATAAAGGATTTACCTTTAACCATGGAGTTCCTTTTGTAAAACCGCCATTTTCCCCGCTCGTCCATTGCATCGGTGTTCTTGCATTGTCACGGCTCATACGGCTGCATACTTCCAAGGCTTCCTGATCCGATAATCCCGCTTCACGGGCAGTATGATACTGGTCTTTTGTACTGATATCATCAAATTCCTCCATGCTGTTCCATTTGGCATTTCTCATACCGATTTCCTGCCCCTGGTAAATGAAAGGAATTCCTCTGAGGAGAAGGCTTATGGTACCAAGCATCTTGATTCCGTCCGGTGTCTGAGCATAAGATGGCAAAAATCTGGATGCCCCTCTTGGCTCATCGTGATTTTCAATGATATTCGCCTTAAAGCCATACTTCTGTGTTTCTAATTGTGCCTGAATGATCGCAGCTCTCCATTTCGCAAATTCCAGCTTCGGAGCATCATACCATCCATGTTCTCCATCAGTGAGCGTATGGGCGCTAAAATCAAATATCGTTGAAAAATGACCGGTTTCTCCAATAAATTCCGGTAATTCATCCGGTTTCATGTTAAATACTTCTCCGACTGTAAAGGCATCATACTTTTCAAAAGTTGATTTTTTCAGATCCTCCAACAGCTCCCCTACTCCGTCTACACTTTCAACCATCTTCCAGCAGCTTGCCAGACCATCTTTCCCATCCGGTGCAAAATCAGGAAAGTTCAGATCCTTCTTAATGTTTATGATCGCATCGATTCGAAAACCGGAGAGACCTTTTTCCAGCCACCAGTTGATCATTTTGTACAGTTCCTGCCGTAACTTCGGATTTTCCCAATTCAGATCCGGCTGTTCCTTTGCAAACATGTGAAAATAATATTTGTCCGTTCCCGGTACCTTTTCCCAACAGCTTCCTCCAAAATAGGAACGGTAATTGCTCGGTGGATTGCCGTTTTTTCCCTTGCGGAAATAAAAATAATCCGCAAACGCTCCATCTGGATCAGCAAGTGCTTTCTGAAACCACTCATGTTTATCGGAGCAATGATTAATAACCAGATCCATAATGATATGCATGTCTCGTTTTTTTGCTTCTGCCAGCAGTTCATCAAATTCTTCCATTGTTCCGAATTCTTCTGCAATTGCATAGTAATCCGCAATATCATATCCCTGGTCTACAAATGGTGATTTATAAATAGGTGATAACCAAATAATATCGATTCCTAATTTTTTCAGATAATCCAGTTTAGAAATAATTCCTCTCAGATCTCCGATTCCGTCTCCATTTGTATCCAGAAAACTCTTTGGGTAAATCTGATACGCTACTTTGTCATGCCACCACTTTTTTTCCATTATTATCAACCTCTTTCATCTATAATCTTAGTATTTGTTCGCCATTGCGTTATTGCTTTAGTTGTATTATACTGCTATTATAAAATCTTATTCTTGACAAATCTTGCATTATTTTTTCATTATATAACACAATACTGCTATTATAGAGAGGACAAAAAATGAAAACGCCACATTCACTTATACCGGAGCAAAAAGAAAATATCAAACATGGAGAAGTTTATTTTCCAATCCAGAAATATATTACAAAGCTGACAAAAGAAGCACCTGTCATAACAATGCACTGGCACGAGGAAGCAGAGCTTACCCTTATAACAAAAGGTTCCTGTGTCTACCAGATCGATTTAATTGAATATGAGGCAAGTACCGGGGATATCCTGTTTATTCCTCCCCTGCTGCTGCATTCCATTATCCTGAAAAGCAGTCAGGACTTCTGTTCGGAAACCTATGTATTCCATATGAATCTTTTGGGAGGAAATACTGCAGACATCTGTTCTACCCGCTACCTTACGCCCATGGTAAACCACGAATTATCTTTACCCTGTCTCATTACCGCGGATCATCCTGCATATGATTCTCTTTGCAAGTCTTTTGCACAGCTTGCCTCCCTTTACGATACCCGGATGTTTGGATATGAACTCGCCATAAAATCTTATCTGCTGCAGACACTTTTTCTTCTGCTCCAGTACAGTAGCACAAGATTCTCCACGGAATCAGACTCTTCCGACAAATTAAAAATTGTACTTGATCATATTGATCTGCATTATGCAGAAGCTCTGTCGGTTTCTGAACTTGCAAAGCTATGTTATTTCAGTGAGTATCATTTTATGCGCTTTTTCAAAAAACACATGAATATGACCTGCATTCAGTATATTAACAATATCAGACTGGAAAAAGCGGTAGAGTTATTTGAACACGGTAACACCTCCATATTAGAGGTGTCTTTATCTGTTGGCTTTCATAATCTTTCTTATTTTTACAGAGCATTCAAAGCAAAATACCATATGACACCGCTGGCTTTTATAAAAAGATTAGAACTGGATTCTGTATAAGCTCATTCCCTGAGCGATTTTATATTTTCTTTAAATCCTGTTATTTTTTACGATAAATCCGAATCATCAAAGGCGTTTCTACCAAAAGCATGGCAACCCAGCCTGCCAGATAGGAATATGGCAACGCTTCAATTCCAAAGTTCCACAACAAAATCATAGGTGCTGCTGCAATGACTCGGACTGCCATATTGGTAAAACTGCTCATCAGTGTCACCTTCAGGTCTCCGATTCCACGGAAGAACCCTTGAATTGCATTCGTAACGGCCGGAAGAATATACATCACAGCAATCAGATGCAGATAAATGACACCATGTCCTATTACTTCCTCATCTTTTACGAAAAGTGCCATTAGTTCTCCGGCAAATACCTGGCAGATCACCATAACAGCTGCTCCATAAACAATTTCCAGAATCATCCCACAACGAAATCCCTCCCGCATGCGGTCATTTTTTCCGGCTCCCTTATTCTGCGCCATAAGTGCCGTCATGGCATGGGCAATATTCTGTTCCGGTGTAATTGCAAAGTCATCAATCCGATTGACCACCGCAAAAGCTGCAGCCACGGAAACTCCCATCGTATTAACCAGCGCCTGGATCGCAATTTTTCCCATTTGCACGGTGGCCTGCTGCATGGCGGATGCCCATCCGTAAGCAATTGTTTTCTTCAGCAAACGTGAATCGAATACCAGCCATTTCTTACCCAGACGAAGAATCGGTACTTTTTTCTGTATATAAATAATACAGAACAGGCAGCACAGTGCCTCACTAAGCACTGTGGAAATGGCGCATCCATTGCTTCCTGCCTTTAGTACAATGACAAAAAACAGATCTCCGAATATATTCAGGACTGCACTGATAATTAAGAAATACAAAGGCGATGCACTGTCTCCCAAAGCTCTTAAGGTACTGGAAAAAAAGTTATACAAAAAGGTGAACATTAGTCCCAGAAAAATAATCCGTAAATACTGCCGCGTCATCTCTATAATCGATGCATCTACCTGCAGCAGATGCAGAATCGGTACAGCAAATACCACGCAAAATAAAGTCAGAAAAAATGAAAAAACTACTCCCGACAACATGGTTGTACTGATCTGCCTGTGCAAAGTCTTATAATCCTTTGCCCCATACTGAATTCCCATGAGGATACTTGCCCCCATACATAATCCATTTAAAAACAGTATCATAAGCGTACTGATCGGATTACAGATACCAACTGCCGCCAGCGCTTCTTTCCCCACAAAATGCCCTACGATGATGCTGTCCACCGCATTATAAGTCAGCTGAAACAGATTTCCCAAAACAAGCGGCACAGTGAAATTCACAAGAATCGGCATGATTTTTCCAGTTGTCAGATCTTTTGTCATCTCATTCCTCTCCTTCGGTAAAATTTAAAATTAATTCTCTTCCGTTTTCTTTCTTTTCCTTTCAGAAACCCTTGGCACTGACTGAAGAGTAATAGATGGAATTTTTAAACCCATTATTCCCTTCAGAATCCAGGTAAATGATAACATGACCAGAACCGGAATGGCACAGGTTGTCACAAGAAGCACTGCCACGCCCTCTATAATTCTGTTTAATCCATCCTCAAAAGCAGAGAGTTTTTCTGTAGCGACTTCACCTGCCGCATCAATCGCATCATCAACCTTATCCTTCGCATCATTAAGAAATTCACTGAAAGAAAACTTTTTATCTTTCGTTTTTTGTGCTTCATCCTTCTTGTCTGCGTTTACAGAGGTATCTCCCTCATCTAATAATTCTTCCGTATCTTCCAGTGTAAAATCAGCTTCATAGGACTTTGCATAGGTTTCATTTACCATATTCGTCACCCATGCACTGGTAGGAACCAGTCCCCACAAAAGAACACCCAGAATGATACTCTTGATTCCGATTCTGTAGATAAATTCTTTCCATCCGTTTTTCAAAAAGTTGCCTGCTGCCAGAAGCACGCATCCGATAGGAAATAAGATTTTAAATGCAATATACCCGGTGATAGTCAGTAAGTATTTTTCAACAATGATCACTGCATAAACGATCACCATATAGCCTGCGACATCTGCCAGCTTATTCGCGATCGGAGTTGCGGCTTCTCCCGGTATTGCTGCAGCACCTGTTGCAAGAGCGGTTGCTGTTCCGGAAAGCCCAAGTGCTTTTTTCTGCAATCCATTCAGCGTTTTGATAACCCAACGGTACGATTCGACAGAAGTTGCCCATTTGGAAACAACAAAAAATGATGCAAGAGCAATCCCAATGCAGATCAGCATCATGATCAGACGATTTCGCATCGGTTGCTTATAGTTTCTAACTGTGATTTCATGGCTGTCTGCCATCATAGGTTCTTTCATACTTATTTTCCTTTCATGCTATCTATTCTCGGATAAAGAAAGGATCGGATACACGCTCCCGATCCTTTCCACCTTTTCAGTTTTCTATTTGTCCAAAACCGCAACCTGAATTGTCTTTACTGCTTCCTCCATACATTTGATGTCCTCGGCACGCAACCTAATATCCAAGCACTTTACAGTATCTTCTACACTGGAAGCTTTTCGCATTCCAACCAGAAGACTCATCCGGTCGTACTGAGATAATGCCCAGGCTTCTACCAGAGTTGCAAAACTGCAATGATATTCCTCACAAAGTGGTTTCCAGATTTCAAAAGCCCTGCGAAGTCCTTCTTTTTTCTCCGGATCTGTCCAAGGTATTCTGGATCGGATATCGGTTTTTGCAAATTCCCGTTCCATAAAGGCAGGAGAAGTTAAAAATCCTTCTTCCAACACACCATAGGTCTGAAATACCGTGTTATACTTTTTACACAGATCAAAATATTCTCTGCCATGGAAAGGAGAGAGAATACTGAAAAATTCCTGTACAACAGATACGTTTCCGCCGGCTTCCTGATATGCAGACAGATCTGCCGGCTGACTGTTAGAAAGTCCATAGGTGCGGATCTTTCCTTCACGAACCAGATTCTCCAAAGCTCCAACCGTTTCCTCCACCGGAAAGCTGCCGCATACATAATGTACGATAACAGAATCCAGATAATCGGTTCCCATTCTGCGCAGAGAGTCTTCCACGTCCTTTTTCACTGCTGATGCGCGGGTGTCATTGTTAACGGTATAACCGTCTCGTTCATAATGAAAATTACCGCCCTCATTTCTCCAGTTCAGAGAGCATTTGGTCTGCAAAACAAAATCATTTCTTCTGCCTTTCAGTGCCTTACCAAGCAGTTCCTCACTTACTCCTGTGCCATACACCGGTGCGGTATCGATGTAATTCACGCCATGTTCATGACAAATATCAAGCAGATGCTTCGCGTCCTCAACTGTAGAATCTCCGTCTGTCCAGACACTTCCGCCGCCAAGCCCCCAAGTACCTAATGCAACCACAGAAACATCGATGTCCGTGTTGCCAAGCTTTTGAAATTTCATTTTAATTCCTCCGTTTTTCGTTATTCTTTCCTGCTTTTTATGCAGTATCCTAACCGTACAGCGTTCCCCTCACAAGGCTGTCTATATTTAAAAAGACAATTTTGTCACATCTGTGCGTTACTTACTCTACCTATTAGTATATACCACGCTCCGGAATAAGTAAAATAAAATCACTTTACCATTTCAAAAGCCACATGAATTCATCAAACCGGAATCGATTAATAACCCCAACTGATTATTTCCCAATTCTTTTTATCTTTTGTTTTCACTAAATGCCACTGCCAGTTGGTATATGTAGCATTAGGATTGAACCCACCATCTCCACCTTTTTCGTCTGTATCAAAGGTTAATAATACTACAATAAGTTCTTGATTATTTTCTTTCCAATCCATTACTTCTTAGTTATAAAATGTGAACGCATGCGTTCACTATTCCAACTGCTGTTCAACCAAAACTTTTTCCATTATACAGTGCAAAATAAAAGAGACTTCACTCACCATGAATGAAGTCTCCTCAAAATACAATACTGTGAATGATTCACAGAACATATTTTATCGCAAAGCTTTTAAAAATAGAATAGATTTTACCAAACGACAGTTTTCAAAAAAGCTTGCAAATATGCACGCTCTTGTTGTTGCACTTTTCTTCAGATTGTCTACAAACATCTGATAAGCTTTTTGAACATAAATTCAAACACTGCTTCTTTCGTCGGAATCGCAGGGATTCCACCTCTCTTTTGCACACACAATCCAGCAACTGCATTTCCCAAAACAGCACACTTTTTGATTTCTTCCCATTCCATTTTTTCAACATTCTTATTCATAGAAAGGAGACTGCATAATACGCCTCCCCAAAATGAATCACCTGCCCCAGTCGTGTCGACCACATGTATCTGAAATGCTTTGATGATTTCTTTTCTGCTTTTTGTTGCCATAAGAACGCCCTGTTCTCCCAATGTAATGGCAACCAGCTTTGGTCCCATGGCAAGGAGTTGATCTGCAGCCTGCTCATAACTTTTCGCCTCTGTCAACAGAGTACTCTCTTCATCCGATACCTTCATGACATCTACCATTTCTATAACAGATCTCATTTTTTTCACTGCATACTCTTTGCTCTTCCAAAGAGACGGGCGATAATTTGGATCATAGGAAATAAGTGCACCCGCTGCTTTTGCCATTTTTACTGCTTCAATCGTTGTACTTTCTGCCGGTTCATCTGTCAACGATAATGATCCAAAATGAAAAATTCTACAACCTGAAATTAATGTCTGATCCAGTTCTTCTTTTTTTAACTGTGTATCTGCAC
This sequence comes from Coprococcus sp. AM100_B19A, assembly GCF_027662015.1. Taxonomy (NCBI): domain Bacteria; kingdom Bacillati; phylum Bacillota; class Clostridia; order Lachnospirales; family Lachnospiraceae; genus Coprococcus; species Coprococcus sp. AM100_B19A. Next base: position 27,302 of record NZ_JAQDKN010000017.1, on the reverse strand, counting down.
CCGGTTTTCTTGCAAAAGAAAAATTCCGTTCTCCATTTTCACCGATTTCCACAAATGCCAACGTTGTAAAATAACCCGGGTCTTCAACAATAGCATCTGTATTGATTCCTTCCTCTTGCAATGTCTTCTTTAAAAATTTACCATGCATATCGTTTCCAACTTTTCCAATAAAAGATGTGCGATACCCAAAGTGGCTTGCAACGGTTAGAAGATTTGCCGGAGCACCGCCGGGATTCTGTTCGAACAATTTTCTCCCATCCTGACTGTGTCCTGCTTCCGTAAAATCAATCAACAATTCACCCAATGCCACGATATCAACTTTTTCTTCCATTTTTCAGTTCCTCCACAATCTCGTTATAACGTTTTTTATTTAACCGGTAGAAAAATAATACAACCGCAGTCACAATCCAAAGTGCACCTGGAATCGTCGTAAATGCATGTTTCATAATTGAAAGTACAATTGCATTTTGTGTCTGATTTGCAATATAACCATATTTTCCAAGTAATCCTGCTAAAAGTGCTGTTCCAACTGCCATTCCGATTTTATTTCCAAGTGAAATAAATGCATACTGAAAACCATCATTTCTAAGTCCGGTTTTCCACTCCCCATATTCCACACAGTCTGGAATAATTGCATAGATTGCGGTATTAAATCCAGAGAAAAAAAACTGTGTGAGACCAGATAATGCATAAAAAATAGCTGGTGATTCTTTGGCATTGAAGAAAAACATAGACAACATTGAAATTCCTGTAAATAAAGCAAAGAGAGATGCTGTTCTTCCTTTGTTATTCAACTTGCGGAATACTGGTTGAAAACAGGCTGCCCCGATGATAGAAGGAATAATGATGCACATCGAATAAGTTGTGTAGTAGGAGGCATTCCCTTCCACATATGTAAAATAATACAGAATATCTGCGTTTCTACCATATAATGTAAATCCAAATAATATCTGTCCTACCAATGCAAGAAGATATGGTCTATTCTGCATGACTGCTTTCAACTGAACCTTTACAGAAATTTTTTCTTTTTCCGGAGTGATCACTGCCTCTTTCGTCTTCGCAAAGCAGAAGAAATGACAGGCTGTAAAAATACATCCATATATGACCGCAACCGTCAGATATCCTGTCTTTGCACTATGACTGCCGAATTTGCTGAGCAGTGGAACTGTAATAATATTTAACACACCAATTGCAATCATCGCTGCAACCGAACGGGATGTATTTATTTTTGCACGTTCATCAATATCCTGTGTCATAGCACCACACAAGGTTCCATATGGAATATTCACACAGGTATACCCCAAAACCAGCAGACAATATGTAATTACCATATAAATGATCTTTCCATTCTGCGGCCAGTCGGGTCTTGCCCAGAATGTCATAACAAGAAGAATCGCTGTAATTGGTGCCGCTACTAACAGCCATGGACGGTACCGTCCCCATCTCGATTTTGTTTTATCCGTAAGTCCCCCGACGATTGGATCATTGATTGCATCCCAGAATCTTGAAAAAAGCATAAGTGCTGAAACAGCCGCCATACTGATTCCGAACACGTCTGTATAAAATATCATCAGAAAATTACTGACGAACATCCAGCTGAAATTACATCCAACATCACCAAACCCATATGCAATCTTACTGATCAGCGGTACTTTTCCATTTTTGTTTTCGCTTCCCATATGTCCCTCCTATTTTTATCAGAGTTTCTGACAGAATTCTATTCTTTCCTCATTTGGTCCCTTAATCATAAAAAACTTCACACCATTTTCCCAAAATGGTAGTTCTTCGATTCCGTCTGTAATAATTGTATATTTTTCATTGCAGATTTTCTGATACATACTTTCAATGTCTTCCACATCAAGTGCAACATGTTGGTATGCACCGTCTGACATTGCCGCCTGCCCATTTTCAAAAGTCTCTATACAGTAATTTTTTATCTGTAAAAATGCCACTTTTTCCCCTGCTTTTTCATTATAAGACTGCATAATCACTTCAAATCCAAGACTCTTATAAAACTCAACTGTTTTCTGTAAATCGTTTGTCGGAAGCCCGACATGGGCAACTCCGACAATTCCATATTTATTTTCCATACGAACTCCTTACTTTTCACTGACGTTGATAATTACTTTCATCGTTGTCTCGCGGTTATCATCAATATACTGGTATGCTTTCAGATAATCTTTAAAAGCAAATGTCTTTGAGATGAGCGGTTTCAAATGAACTTTGCCCTCATTTACCAATCTGATTCCATCTATGTAATCATCATGGCGGTACATCATCGTGCTCTTAATGTCAAGTTCGTGGTCATTTGCCACTGCAAGATCTACTTCTGCCATTCCTGCAAAAACAGCCACCAGTACAATCGTGCTTCCTTTTCTTGCATATTTAATTGCCTGTCCCATTGTGATATTGTTTCCGGCACAGTCGTAGATCACATCCGCCTTGTCCGGTCCAAATGCTTCGAGCATTGCCGCACCGAAGTCTTTATTTTGGGTATTCACACACACATCAATTCCACATTCTTTTGCCTTTGCCAGTCTAAGATCACTGATATCTGTGATCATCACTTTCGCTGCCCCCATTCCTTTTGCTGCCTGTGCCACGAGATTTCCAATCGGTCCTGCTCCAAGGACTGCAATATTCATGCCAGCCACATCTCCCATCTGTTTTACACCATGAACTGCCACTGCAAGAGGTTCGATCATAGCGCCTTCTTCATAGGACATATCTTCTGGAATAGGTGTTACTTTAGATGCATCCACTGCAAAATACTCAGATGCTGTTCCTGTCGTCTGAAATCCCATTACTTTTAATTCCTCACAGAGATTATACTTTCCATGACGACATGGATAGCAATGTCCACAATATACCTGAGGCTCTATCGTTACCTTCTGTCCAACATGAAACTCTGTGACATTTTTTCCAAGTTCTGTAATCTCACCGGAAACCTCATGTCCCTGTGTTACCGGATATTTTGTAAATGGATGTTTTCCATGATAAACATGAATATCTGATCCACAAACACCAATATTCATAATCTTTACCAACACCTGATTTTCCTTTACCTCCGGAACCGGAACCTCTCTGAAAATAATTTCTCCTGGATTTGTCATTACCTGCTGTAACATAATTGTTTCCTCCTTTTTATGTTGTTTTATTTTTTGTTTTATAAAATGTTTTATCAAAGTAATTATATTATCACCATGTAAACACAATTTGTCAATATGTTTTTTCATATTTTTATATATTTCATAATTTCAAAATATATTTTTTGTATATTTTTCACAATTAACACGCAAAAAAACGGAAAGGAAACCGTAGTTACTGTTTTCTTTCCGTTTTTTACTATAATATCTTTTTTTAATTTTACACAACTTCTCGTTTTTCACACATATAAAGCGGACATCCGGATTCGCTTTGCAACCTGTCAGTGGGAGCTTTTAACTCCAACAGACTAAACATCCCCTTACCCTACACACCAGATGCGGTGTACTGCTTATCTTCGTTCAAAAAATTTACAATTCTACCATATGTTTTGTAAAAAAGTATTTCGCGGCTCCAACAGCCGACGCTTCTTTCTTATACGAACAATTTTTCAAGTATGAAACATCATGCTCAAAGCCATTATATGCCATCACTTTTTCTCCCAGTGGTATCATATAATCTGACAATACACCTCCCACATCACCTCCTAGTATGATATCCATATCATATGCCATCCGCAGATTTGATATCAAAACAGCAAGATGATCCAGATACTCATTCCATGTCTGCAAATTTTTTTCATCACCACTTTCAATTTTTTCCATAAATGCATCCAGTGACTGCCTGTTATCTTGTGTCAGTACACTTGCAGCACAATATGCATCTGCACATCCTGATTTACCACAATAACACTTTCTTCCACCGGGAACGAGTATCATGTGACCAAACTCCCCTGCTTTCTGGTTTTGCCCTCGAAACAGCTTTCCATCTATGCAGAATGCACCTCCTAAGGTGTGGTTCAAAGACAGATATATCGCATTTGGATACTTTTGCTTTTTTTCTGCAAGCATTGCAGCATTAGCATCGTTTTCAAAATATACTGGAATTTCCAGCGCCTGCTCTAAAAAGCGCAGACTATAATTCTCTATACCTAAAGCATGGGATTTTAAAACAATCCGTTCTTTCTGATCAATAATTCCTGGAATCGCCACTCCAATCCCAAGTAGCGTGTCCTTCGCTACTTCGCCTTCAAGAAAAGTTTTGACCTTTTGCGCCACCTCTGTACAATAAGATAATTCAGCCGTAAATTTTAAACGGATGCGATCTTTTTTTATAATCTCATCTCCAAGATTTACTAATACCATTTCTATATGATTCGCTGTAATCAAAATTCCCATTGCATGACAGTATGACTTATTAATCCCTATACTTTTTGCCTTCCTTCCACCGGTTGAAGCATATTCCCCGGTTTCTTCCAACACCCTTTTTTCTAACAAGTCATTCACATTTGCTAATACAGTCGGCATACTCAAGTTTAACTCTTTTGCGATTCCCGCCTTGGATGTAACATGATTGTTTAGCACATAATTAATTATTTTTTTTCTTGTTATATTTTTTTTATCTTTATTTTCCGTTTTCTTACCCTCTTTTATTAAATATATTATAAAAGAATTATATGCTTTTTTATTCTTCTTGTAAAGTAATGTTTTATAATAAATCTCCGACAGAATTTATCTTATAAACAGCCAAAAACTCCTGAAGGAGCTTTCCACGCTTTAGATATACACCAATTCTTTTAACACAATCTCTTCTGCAATATTACGAATACCATTTACCAATCTGCCAGCTTTTATCCTAGTTTGGACAATAAAACTCAAGTTTCTATATGCGTAATGGCTCAGTGTCTTATTACGACTTCCTTCTAAAATTGGACCCGAATGTGCCGGAGCATCAAACTCCTCGTCCTCCTCCGGAGCACCCATTACCAAGTCTCCGTCAGACAAATCGTCCATAATGCTCATCCAACCTTCATGCCACGTAACTTCCGATACATCGCAACCAAATAAGAATTTTGCAGCGTCCAGTGCATTTCCATCGAAGAACGGGTACTTCTTATAAAGAACTTCCTTTACCTTTGCATACTCATCTGCGTTATTAATTGCTTCCACTGGAAAAATCACATGGAATCTAGGTGCTGCTGGATGTGATCCCTTTGGCAACATGTGATGTCGACTCGGTACCAGACAATAATCGATGTCTGGAAACATCTCATCCATCTTGGCTTCTATAATGAACTCCAATAGTTCATCCGTGTGATCGTTATCCACATCCATGACGATGGCATTCGAAGTCACGAAATTGTCCTTGCTTCTGTAGTTACCTTTATACTCAGCGCAAACATGATCTTTTTTGACTGCTTCCTGGAGAACATCAGCACTATCTACTTCCACCCTGTGTGGGTAGTCGCAGTTAGCTTTATTCCCGGTGCAGTCGGCTGTGTAAATAACAAAATTCATATTTAACGTTCCTCCTGCAATCTCTCTGGCCCAATCTCCAGAGCTCTGTTTGTTTCGTTACACAAACTATCGAAATATCTGATTTTCTTCCCGTATCTCTTGGCTTTTGCTATCTCAGCGCACATGCCTGCACTAGCTTCTCCACCAAATACCCACAGCTCGTCACACTTTCCAAGCAGCACCATATCCATAAACATGGCCAACTCTCGTTCTGACTCTTCTTTCATATAAAGAGGAAGCAGTAAATGCGGCGCGAGTGGTATGGCATCCTGGCCCACTGCGAATCGGCTGTACCGTTTTGCTGCTTCTGTATTGGTAACAACATCACCGGAATACTTAGAGCAGATGTAGACAAGCGGCAGATACTTCTTCTTACTTGCCTTCGCGATTGCTTCAGCTGCAGTCGGATCAGGATAACCTTCTTGATTACATCCAAATACGCTCATGGCTCTCACTCTCCTTTCGTTAAAAGTTAGAAGTTTTCCTTTCTTCATCCGTTAACATGTCCCAAAGGTCTACTATATGTGAAATGTGTGCCGTTACCAAACTTGTACTGTTTACTTTTAATTCTTTTTTTATCATACCTTTTCGTAAGCAAGCAGAATTTTTAGTTCCTGTAATAAGATAATCTAAAACACTCATTCCATAATCATTAACAGAATGATATTTTGAGTAATTATGAATCCATTGTATCCAAGCATTTGCTACATCAACTACCTCCTTTTGATTATTTAAATACTTCAAGGACCGATCTATATTAAGACTCATATGTGGTTCATTCATTCCCATAAATTTTGCAGGGAAACACACTAACCACTTAGAAAATAAAGCTGCCCATATTTTCCATATCCTCAATCTTTCCGCTTCAGCGTATTTGCCCCAGTCAATTGCTTTGCTATCATATTCGTCTCCAAATTTATCAAATAAATCTTCGACATACATGGATACTGACTTTCTTTCAAATTGCTTTTGAAAGTATATTATCAATTTCTTTACATTCTCTTCACTGAAATCGTTTACGCTACTAAACATGCCTTTCAACATTCCGTAAACAACATTGTAATTTTCAAAACGTTGTAAATACTCTGTTTTTTCAAAGTCTAATTTAGCTGCATAATTTTTAAACAAATAAAATATTGCCCTACTCCGAATGACTGCTTCATCACTTAACAGTGTATACTCTAAAAATTCTCGGGACAAATTGTCAGCTAAACTGCTGGATAAAATATCATAAATTTCTTTTTTGCTAAAATTTTCTTTCTTTCGTACTCGTTCTTCAATCTCTTCTAATGTAAAATTAATGTCTTTACCCCAGAAATCATCCATATTAAAGAAATCAAAATAGTGCTTTCCATCCATTTGATACCAGCATTCATTACCATTCCATTGCATATACTTGTCTGCTGTGCGACCGTTTCTAATATTTTTCATAAAATCTTTCTGCACCTGTTCATTCAAGTTATCAAAATTTTGATCCAAATACAAAATAGAAACATCTCTGATTGCTGGAAATATAGATCTGCTACCTTCTACAATACAATCTATTATCATTTGTTCTCTATCAAATTCCTGACCTAACTGGCACAAACTGCAAAAAGCCGCATTTGATGAAAGCGAACCGATTGCCCTGCGCATATATTTAATATATTTTTCTATATCCCAATCATCTTCAATCTCTTCTTGTAGCAGTAATTTACTTGCATATGTGTAAATTGGATGAAGAAAGTAAATCTCATTCGTAATGCGCTCTTTGTAAATATATCCTTTTTCACATAATACCCGCAGAATACTTATTATATCTTCATCCAGTTTTGGCATTTGAGCATATACCGGAAATTCTTGATGTATATGTGAGTTTTTTTGTCTATCTCCTATAGATACAGTTACTTCTTCTTCCATTTTTTGGCGTATAGAAACTGATTCTTCATTGCTGCAAAGAATATACGCCAAATCCTTTACACTAACCGACCTAACTGTATTGCAAAAGCATCCTAGCAAAATAAAAATATCTTTATATGTTTCTCCATATGACTTTATTTTCCTACAAACTTCTTCTGAACTAATTCTAGCCTGTTTAATAATTTCATCCGTTGACATATGTGTTAATACATTTATATTCTGCACACTTAATAAGAGATGCCGCATCTCGCCAATTTCCAAAAAAACAGTTTCATCATGGTGGTCAAAAGATCTTTTTAATCTTTCAAAAACTTGCAGACTCTCATCTGATTCTCCATAGAATCGTAACCATATTTTCTCAGCCTCTTCCTTACTTGAAATTGATGTATTAATCCACCCATTACCCTGAATTTTGCACTCTTCAATCTGCTTTTTCTGAAAAACGTCAAGTAGTATATCTAACCGGCTGGTTATGATTACTTTTCTATTAATGGATAGCCTATCGCGTATTAAACCTTCAATTTTATCCCTTATTTGTATATAATTCTCACTTTTCCCAATATGCCCAAACGGATCTTCAATCAGTAACAATCTTGAATCATTTTCTGGAGACATTAAAAAATAATATGCCTCTTGATCCTCTATTATATTGTCAGTCAGTTTCACATAATATCCATTATCTTGCAACTCCTGAGCAATCGTCTTTGCAATATATGTCTTTCCGGAAAATGGTACTCCTGTTAAAAGTAATAAATTTTTTTGTAACAACTCACTCTTTAGTATATCTATGCTATCTCTTTTATAAAAACTCTTATCTTCTGGTAAAACACGACTAAACCTTTTATTTTTTAAAATTTCTCTGATCAAAGCAGTAATATCTTCTCCACTGTCCCTCCCCTGACGAACAACATCAAGCATTTGGTTCATTACATCTCTGCATATCATTTTTGGGATTTGATACTGTTCTTTAAGGATGATGTAAATTTCTCTTTCTATCTGATCTTTTCTTTCAATTATATACACACGACCCAATACCTTGTTCAGCTCATTTTTTTTCTGATTAAAATACTGTTCAATATGTTCTTTTCTTTTCCTTCCCAATTCATTTTTGTTATCAATTCCCTTTAGCATCCGCAGTTTTAAATCTTTTAACATTTCTGCCGAAAAACATATTTTATTTTCTTTTATTTCATTTTCTTTACCTACAAACTTACTAACATTATCTGTGCATCGATTATTTGTCACAAATACTAAGTAATTTGTATCAGATTGTTGTATTCTATCCAAAATAAAACAATCTGATTTGCTTTTTTGAAAATGCGCTAACCATGTGGCAAATTCGTCATACGCTATTTCGGATGCCTTCTTTTTTACCTGCAATTCTATATGGTAAGTTTTATCTTCCAATTGATACGATAATTTTGCATCCTCAAAACTCTCATTTTCTACCAAAACTTCAAAATGATCCATTTCTAAATATTTCAAAATCATATATAATGTTACAGTATACTGATAATCAAATCCCTGCGCTCCAACTATTTCAACTGACATATCTTCTCTTTTATACCTCACATTCTTTTTTTCTGCGTAGTTTCTATAAAATTACTTCAAGAATACTATCTGAATTCTTTCTACTTATCTTTCCAATTCTTTATTGCAACTTTCTTTCGTTAATGCCATTTATCATTTTTTCTCAACTATGTCAACTACAAGTTCCAAAATTTAATTGCCTGATTTAAATGTACCACTTCTATTTTTTGTTCTAAAGTATATATGTTAATTGAACCAATATCATGGAATTTCATTGTATTTTAGATGTAAGCCAAATTAACTTACAATTGACTCTGCTTTTTCTCTATAATCCAATACTTCAAAAATTTCTTTCATATATTGTATCACAGATCATTTTGTTTTGGAGATTACTTTCCTCTCAAATGGGCAGAAGAAAACCTCCAAATCTATTATAGACTTGGAGGCTTGATTCCAACCATTTTATTCACAGAAAACTGTTTTCCTGCTACTGTAAAAGAACTATGCAAGTGCAGGTTCTTTCCCTGCAATAATCGCTTTCACTTCTTCTATATCCTTATCTGTAGCTGAGGCTATCTGCTCTGCTGTAAAACCATTCTTGTACATATTAAGAATAATTTTGGCTTTTTCCCTTGCTGCTCCAATCGCAATACCATCTTCTTTTATTCCCTGACTCAAGTTACACATAACGCTCACATCCTTCCTGAAGTTCTCCTCAATAGGAATATCGTATTCATTTCCAATTATGTTTAGTTTTTCATCTATTGTAAGTTCCTTGGATAACAATGCTCCCAGCAGACGGTGCAGTTCATACGTCTCATCATGTTCCGGCAGATTCTTTGCCAGTCCAAGCATGATGATATTCAGCAGGTCAAGATTTCCCTTCCATTCATAGGAACCAATCAAATCTTCCTTTGTGAGATGCACATGGCTCATGCTGCTCTCGTCCATGTTCATACATACCCAGATGGAATATACACGCTTAATGTCATCGTAGCTGGAGTTCTCAAAATCACGTTCTTTTTGTGATGAAATCAGTCTGCTCACATAAAAGATTGCCCGGTTTAAGATTTCATATCCCGTCGGCTCGTCTTTCTGTGCTTCTACATTGATGATAATCTGTGACAATCCGTCTTTCATGCGCACATAAAAAACGATATCAAATCTTACCAGACCTTCATTGATCTCTTCATTTTCTGTGTTGAAACCGACCAGTCTTTCACCATTTTTTTCGCCGGCTGCATTTGTGAGTCCAGGCTCTACCGGTACCGTACTGATATGTGGTGTTCCCTCGATGCAGTTGACCACATCCTTGGGATTCATGCCCTTAAACTCATCAACTGTTTTTACCAGTATATGTGCCAGTATGCTCTTCTGCCCTAACAGACGCTTTGCACTCGTATCATACTGTGCATCCTTGTCTGTTGCTTTCACTGCATTTTTTAATTCTGTATTCACTGGTCTTCCTCCTTTTTGTAACAGATATAGTCATCCCCAAAAAGGCATCTGACCACACCTATATTATAACTTACCCATTTCTTTTATACAATCAATTTTTACATTTGAAAAAGGAACATAAGAAAAACTCCAAACCTGTCATAGACTCGGAGTCTTGATTCCATCCATTTTTTACATTGTCTGCACCGGTGCATGTTGTTCCTGCTCCTCATGCTCCAAAGCATCCTGCTCTGATACATGCTCTATATTTTTCGCTGCTTCCTGCACTTTTGCCATATACCGGATTTTAATGCTGCTGTAATCAACCCCTGCCGGTTCCAGCACTTTTTTCTCTAACATGTTTAACATCGCCTCGGTGTCAAATTTTCCCTCAAAATAAAGTTCCTCATCCACCTTTATCGGTACATCCATTTCTTCCGGTGAACTGCCAAGGATCGTCCTCCAGCGTCCGGCTACTTTTCCACACATTTCCATAAACCGCTCATGGATATCCGGCTGTTCATTACAGGTCTGCAAAATCCTTTGTGCCACCTTTCTCCATGTAGGTGTCTCTATCCATTCTCCCGGTGCGAACTGGACTGCCAGCGGTCTTTTTCCTTTCAGTTCCGCCGGGGACACCGTAATAAGGCTGCTTTCCCGGATTGTATCTTTCATGTCTGTCCACATTTCTCCACTCCGGTACATCTGGAGCAGTGCATCACATTTCGTGTTTACAAGCTGTAACATTTCCTCCCTCAGTTCTTCTATCAGTTGCTCATAATTCATACGCTTTTCTCCTCCCGTCACACAATCTTGTGTTTCTTTCTTCTATATAATCTTTCTTCCGCTTATTTCCCTATTACACACTTTTCTGTTCCTATTGTTCTGCACTTGTTTCCTATTTTTTATGCCAACAATAAAACGCCCGGATTATCGGGCATTTTATTCTTACCATAAACTGGCAGGAACAACGTTTCCTATTTACTTGCTGCCATTCCTGCCGCAGCCTTACTCATATCGAATCTCCTGTTCCATGACAATGCCTGACTGGAACTGTATCAGCAGTTTCTCGCTGGATTCCACCTTGATGGTCGAGATCAGCCGTCTGACAAGGTCATTGTCGAACTCCGGTATCTGGCAGGTGCTTGTGCTTAAGTAATGGTCGATATCTTGGATTCTCTGTTCATAGCTGTCAGCCATCCGTTTCTCGTTTCTGGCTGTTTTCTGTGCCTCTTTTAGGGCATTGATTTCCTCTGCTATGGTGCGGTAGCGTTCATCAAACTCCGGTGTGTAGGAGCCGGTCTTTGCATTCTCCGCAATCAGTGCCACCATCTCTTCCTGCTTTTCTTTTATCTTTTCTTCATATTCCCCGGACTCTTTTGCGGTGTTGTAGTTCCCGATGACATGGATGATGTTCTGCCGGAAGTGTTCCATAAATTCCATATCATCACTGGTGATCCTGTGGATGGCTTCCATCACCGCCCTGTTTAATGCGTTCTCTTCGAGTGTTTCGGATTCCCCGCATTTCTTCACTCCGTTGGTCAGCCGGTTGCTGCATCTCCAGACCACTTTCTTTTTCCCGTTTCTCGCCCAGGTGACTCTCCGGTACTCCTGCCCGCATTTCCCGCAGATCAGCATGCCGGTCAGTGCATAGGTGGAGGAATACCTGCTCCTCTGGTTCTTTTTCCGGGTGACAGCCGCCTTGCATAAGGATGCCCTCCGCATCATCTCTTCCTGTACCCTGTAGAACAGCTCTTTCGGGATGATTGCCTCATGGTCATCTTCCACATAATACTGCGGTACGATTCCAGTGTTCTTGACTTTCTTTTTTGTCATGAAATCCACCGTATAGGTTTTCTGCAGTAATGCATCTCCCATGTATTTTTCATTGCGGAGCATTTTGTCTATTACCGTGGAATGCCATTTGCCCTGCCCTGTGGCGGTCTTGATTCCCTGCTCTTCCAAATGCTTTGCAATCTTTCCGGTACTGTAGCCTTCCAGATAAAGGCGGAAGATCAGCTTTACGACCTCTGCCTCTTCGGGTACGATGACCAGGTCCCCGTCCTCGTTTTTGGTGTATCCCATGAACTTTGTGCAGTTCACGATGACCTTGCCTTTTTCAAATTTCCTCACGACTCCCCAGCGGATGTTCTCACTGATGTTGCGGCTCTCCTCCTGCGCCAGACTGCTCAAGATGGTGATAAGGATTTCACCGGTTCCCTCCAGTGTATTGATCCCCTCTTTCTCGAACACCACCGCCACGTTCTTTTCCTTCAGCTTTCGGATGGTCACCAGTGAGTCTACCGTGTTCCTTGCAAACCTACTGACCGACTTTGTAAGGATCATATCGATTCTCCCGGCAAGGGCATCCTGTATCATGGCATTAAAATCTGCCCTCTTTTTGGTGTTTGTTCCACTCTTTCCATCATCCGCATAGATGCCTGCATTTTTCCAGTTTTCGTTTTCGGATATCTTGCTGGTATAATACTCCACCTGTGCCTCGTAGCTGCTGTCCTGCTCTTCCAGTTCCGTACTGACACGGCAGTAGGCAGCGACCTTCATTTTCTTCTCTGACAGTTTCACATTCCGGTCATACTGCACCTTGGCAGGTATCATGCTGATCTTTTTTGCTGTTTCTGCCATCTGCTCTCCCTCCTAATCCTTGTATCCGGCTGTGACACGGCTCCCATTGATAAACTCTACTTCTGCCATGTTTCCACCATGCACCCAGATGCGTGCGATTATTTTTCTATATAAGTTTTTATCAAATGTTTCCAGTTCCTTTTTTCCTGCAAGGATGCTTTTGATCTCCCCTGTCCGGAACTCCCCATCCCTGACCTCCAGTGTCAGGTAGCGTTCCTCTGCCCTTTCATAGAGCAGTTTCATCCGGTCTGCTTCTGTGCTTTCCTGCTCTTCTTTCATGTGCTGCAGGTTCCGCTCCAGAATCCGGTACTGCGGGCTGACCTTTTCCTCCTGCCTTTGTACCCGGAGCAGGCCTTTGTTCCGTATCACTGCATTGATGGCTTCCACACACACCTGCTTTGCCTGCCCGTCTGTAATAAAACTGTTCCTGCAGTTTTTTGCTCTGCCAGTCACATAGTTCCTGCACTTCCACTTGGCAGTGCCGCCACGCTCTTTTTTGTGACTCGGCTGGATATGGCTGCATACTGCCCCGCATTCTGCACACCAGATGACTCCTCCGAAGAGGATTCTCTCATCCCTGCCGGGCCTGTGGTCTGCCCTTCCAAGCTCTGCCCTCACCTTTTCCCGCCTGCGCTGGACTCTCTCAAACAGTTCTTCTCCTATGAGCTGCGGATAGTATTCTGTGCCAAGGTAGCTTGGGTTTTCCAGTATCCTGCCGATGGATGCATGGGTCCAGGACACTTTCCCTTTTGCATTGCATATGTTTCTCCCTTTCAGGTTCTGGGCGATCCTGCCTGCCGCCACTCCGCTGTCATAATCTGTAAATATCTGTTCCACAATCTTTCTCTGCTCTTCACAGATGGTGATTTTTCCATCCACAACCTTATAGCCGATTGGCATGTGCCACTGCATCCTGTCCGCCTCCCCTCTCCGTCAGTTTCAGTCCGTTGTGCAGGCAGAAGGTGATATCGTGTTCCTTGGAGACCACAATCTTCTCCGCTGTCATTTTAAACAGTTGCTCGTCAAACTCCTCCCTTAATCCGTCCTGTTCTGCGATCAGTTGGATAAGCTGTTCGGTCCACACGATTTCTTTTGTCCTCCGCAGCTTTCTGGTCAAAAGTGTCTTTTTTCTCCTGCATTCCGTCAGTTGCCAGCCAAGTTTGTTACTGCTCTCCATAAAAAGAGCAGAGTCCATATATCCTTTCCTCATGACTTGGTTTAGGATTTGGCTCTGCTCGCTTATATCTTTGATTTCCCTATCCAGTTGTCTGATTTCCTCACTGTCCTGCCTTGCTGCCACAAGTTCTGTCAGCTCTTTTAACAGCGGCTCTAATATCGTTCCCTGATTGGTGTACAGCTTGTTCCACATGTCTGTAAAAGCCCGGTGCAGTACATCCTCCCGGATGGCTTTCATGCAGCAAGTCTCTTTATCCTCCACATGTCCGCTGCACGTCCAGATGATTTTTTCATATGGTTTCCCGATGTAGATTTTCTGCCGCCGGAAGGTTTTTCCGCACTCCCCGCAGATGATTCTGCCGGAAAACAGGTATCTTTTGGTGTAGTCACTCTTGTTCATGTGCAGTACATCCACCCGGTATGCCATCAGGTTCCGCACCGCTTCTGCCTCCTCATGTGTGACGATTGGCGGATGGCTGTCTTTGATGAGATACTGGTTTCTCTGTCCGTTGTTTACCCTGCGGACAAATGGGAACCTTGTTTCTGTATAGGTTCTCTGCTGTAGCATATCTCCCTCATAAATCGGATTTTTCAGAATGTCCTGTATCACCCCGTCCTGCCACTTTTCTGCACCCCGGATTGTCGGAATGCCTTTCTGGTTCAGTGCTTTTGCTATCACATACACTCCCATGCCGTTTAAGTAAGACTCATAAATCCACCTTACGGTTTCTGCTTCGGATTCTATGATGACTAAATTTCCATCCTCATCTTTTTCATAGCCATACGCTGGTGTGGATATGATATAGGTTCCATCCTGAAAGCGTTTCTGTATCGCCCAGCGGTTGTTGCTTGAGATGTTTTCTGATTCCCCCTGCGCCACCGATGCCAGAATGGTAATGAACAGTTCGCTTTTTTCTGACAGTGTGTTGATGTTCTCTTTCTCAAAGTAGATTCCAACACCTATCTCCTTCAGTTTTCGGATGGTCTGGATGCATTCCACCGTATTTCTTGCAAATCTTGTGATGGATTTCGTAAGAATCAGGTCGATGTTCCCATCCTCACAGTCTGAAATCATCATCTGGAACTCATCCCTGTGTTTTACGTTTGTTCCGCTGATTCCTTCATCCGCATACACCCCGGCAAACTCCCACAGAGGGTTGCTCTCGATCTTTTCCGTATAGTACTCGACCTGTGCAGTATAGGAAGTTGCCTGTGCCTGACTGCCGGTACTGACTCTGGCATACCCGCACACTTTCAGTCTGCGTTCTTCCTGTGTATGTTTCTGCTCTTTTGCTGCCTTTATGACAGTCACTTTTTTTGCCATGCTATTTTCTCCTTTCCCAGTATTTTCAAGGGTTTGCACTCCCTGTCAGCAACATACACTACCACATAGTCCTTGATATATCCAGTGTTATTACAGATATACTTTTGCCAGTTCTGGGGAAAAGGTCTTGACATTCAAAACCCGGATTTTTTCCCATTCTTCCTCGGTTAACAGCTTATCTTCATGCATCCTTTTCAAGAGAATTTCGGCAATCTTATACCGCACCTCATTCGCTCCGCCTTCCATCATCTCTCCCCCTTTTTCCTCCCGCAATTTAAGTAAGTTAAATTCATTCTCCCAAGAAAAACACTTCCGCCCAGAAGAAACACCTTTACATCATCCCGATTTCAGCCATGGTTGCTGCCTCATCCTCTTCCCGGAAATACTGTTCCGCTACATCCCTGCTGACTGAAAGCACCTCTCCTGCGTCCTTTTCTCCCATCTGGATCGGGATTAAGAACGGATGGATTTCCTTGCAGAATTCCTGATTTGGACAGCTATTGATAAAATAGCCGCAGGTATCTAATATCAGCCTGTCACACATATCTGTGATGACGATCCTTTCAGCCTCAAACATGTGGCTGCCGATATAATTTGCGATATTTTCTGCCGTGGTCGAGATATAGTCCTCTTTCCGCTCCCCTCCATCACTCGGATAAAGATAGGCATATCCTGCCCTCTCCGTTTCAAAAATTTTTAACATCATTTCCGTATCTTCTTTCTTCATCTCCTGTTTTCCTCCATTCTGCATTTTTCAGCTTTTCTTAACTCCACAAGAATACGGCGGAAGTCACCCTCCGCCGCATGGTTTCTGTAATTAAGTCTTACTGCCATAATCCTTCACTTCATAAATAAAAAGTGTCTGTTCCTATTCGTCACTACTCCCCGGAACCGAAACGCCGCCAAAACAGAGAAGAAAAAATCCCAAAGCCGGCATTTCATGGGCAGTCAGTCCAGACTGTCTTTGGTCCCTGCCACTCGGACAGGCAGACATCACAGGTATCTCACCTCCACCACTGCGTGCTGGCTAATCTCAAGGTGTATCATTATAGGCCATTCCCCTCTTCGCGCCTGTCCACCACAGACAGGCTGTACCCCGGCTTTCCCGCTCGGCTCCTTAGATGCGGTCTTTTTCACAGCATGGCTGGCAGAAAGAACATCTGCCCGATTGCTGCAGGAGTGTCACTGCGCCCCGGTTACGGCTCATGAAACGGCTAACGTATCTGAACTGCTGGATATGGCTGGCAGGATATGGCGTGATTCCATCCTGCGCTCGGAGCCCTGCATTCCTCTCCGGCATTTTTCAATGTACGTTTTGTCTGCCTGTGTCGTATCCACACACGAGACATGAGAGGATTCCCGGAAGAGACCATCTGTCCAGAAAAAGTTCCTCTCATAAGGTACTCACAGAAAAACACGTTTTGAGGGGGTATTAGTCAAAATATTTTTTTATTTTCTTTACCGCACCGTTTATGCTCTCCCGGATGTTCTTCTCTCCAACCCCTTCTTTCGCTGCGATCTGCCGGTATGTCATGCCCTCAAAAAAATAAAAATGCAGCCGCTCTCTCTGCACTGGGGTGAGTGACTGCATTGCTTTCTGCAGGGTTTCTATTTCCATCTGCCGGATGACCGTATCCTCTACCGATTCCCCGGTCAGCTCCACCAGATCTTCCGTTTCTCCTTCTGTATATCCGTCCTTGGTCGTATGTCTGATATCCCGCATTTCCTGTGCGTGGGCTTCTTTGCGGAACGTATCGGCAAGTGCCTCGTAGACTTCTCTGGTCACATAGGTGTATTCCAGCTCTCCAACTGCATCTTTATAAAAATCCTTTACTCTGATCCTGATCCATTCTGACATTCAAATGTCCTCCATTTCGTAATTTTTTTGAAATGAAGGACATCTGGCGGACCTCTGGGTTCTGCTTTACTGGAAAAAGACAATAAAAAAAGGTGCTGTTCCCATGCAAAATAAAGCATGCAAAACTGCACCCAATTAATTATTGTATTTCTTTGTAAACAGTATATAAAAGTTCTTCTTGGCTTTTTATTCCTATGTTTTATAATTAACCTAATTCGCTTGTCTAGTAGGATTTAAAGTAATTAATGGTTCCAATGTGTCTCAGATAAGTCACAAAAGCATTGCCTTCTCCCCAATATGGTTGGTCTAGTCAATTAATTTACGCTATACTAGAAGTACTACTTCTTCCAGCTAACGGTATTTTTCACAAAAAAATACTGCCATATCCATGAGTAATCTCTACTCGACAGATATTGCAGTATTTACCTCTTGCAGCAACGATTTATTTACGAAATTCTTTCATTCCTGCCGGCTGCTTCGGCTGATGAAGAACATACATACATCTGCTGTCTGCCGCCATTTTCACAGAATTACGAGCTACCTTCTCTAAAATTGTTGCTGTGATATTAGCCTGTTTCTTTGACATAATGAACACCTCCTATTTTTATTAAACAGGAGTATAGCATTTCTTACCTAATTCTGTACCTTATAAGTTGAATTTCCGACATAATACGTCATTTTTCCTCTATGGAATTACTATACAACACCGCAGATGCCTGAAATTCTCCATTTTCATACTGGGTGAACAGTTCTCCATCATAATCAGCCAGTGCCTGTTCTACCGAGGCCAGACCAATTCCGTGACAGCCGGTATCCTTCTTTGTGGTAAGGTATCGTCCGCTGCTGTCTTTTTTTAATTTCCCTGGACTACCATTTTTTATACAAATCTGGAGCATTTCTTTTATATAAGTAGCTTCCAGTATGATATATCGCTGCTCCTGCGGCAGCTTCCTACAGGCCTCAAGTGCATTTTCCAGCAGGTTTCCAAAGATAATGGCAAGGTGTCCGCTCTGGAACGGTAGTACAGACGGAATAAATACCCTTGCCTCAAACTGGATGCCGTCCTTTTGTGCAAGAGCATACTTATGGTTCACAAGGGAATCCACCACGATGTTTCCAGTGTGGGAGATTTCGTCTGCATCGGTTCCGATACCGTCATCCAGCATCTTCTGTATGTAATCACCGGCTTCTTTTGTCTGTCCGGCATTTACCATGCCAAGAATTCCCGATAAGTGATTCTTCATATCATGCCGCATCCGCCGCAGTTCCAGATAATAACCTTCCCGTTCCTCTGCCTGACGGCTGCATAAATCTAACTGTTGTTCATACAGCCTGTTCCGGGACTGAAGTTCCGCTGCCTGTCCCATCCGGTCATACACCATAAAAATCACGTAATTGACAAGCAGGAGAAGTATGCCAGCAGCCACCGAGAAAAAAGAATATTCCGCATATAGCGCCGTCATAAGAAAGATATGGTGCATCATGTAAATGCTACTTGCCGGTACCAAAAGGGTTATGATGAAATAACGCAGCGGGATTTCCGTATACTGTTTTTTCTTTGCATAACGGCCAAGTAGTACTGAAAACAGAAGCATACACATCTTGGATATGAAGCTTCCAGCAACATCAATGACGCATTTGTCTGTGCCAACTGCCTCTAAGGCCAGCAACACAATGACTTCTACCAGCATCCATACCGTACAGATAAGAAGGGTGCTGATACAACGTCTTTTCAGACTCTCTTTTCTTGTAACGGTATTGATCATAAATACCATCAGGATATTCCCGACCAACAGAAACTGCGGAGGAAACAGGATACCAAACCCTGCCATAACAAGGAAGGCATAGTATAAAAGCCAGCCTATCATGCCTGCGGGCTTCCTGTTTCCCGGTCCGAAAAGAATCGTTATACATCTCTGTATAATCAGAAGCTGCAATGCCGGAAGCAGAAAAGCCGATATAATTGAAAGATATCCCCTCATTCAATGACCACCTTTCCAGCTGCCATTGTGCAGAGCTGGCGGCGTACTTCCTTCTGTCTATCCTCACTGATTTTCAGTTCAATCTCTTTTTCATTAATACGGATTGTTATGTTAAAAAAATTCATCTTCGTTATATAATCATAATTCACAAGGAAAGACTGATGGATACGCAGAAAATATTTCCGACTATTTGCCAGTTCCTTCTCTACGTTATTCAGTTTTCCATAAAAATATGCAGTGCTTCTATCTTGAAAGAAAATATGTACTACTCGGTTACGGCTTTCAAAGTACACAACATCTTTTAAAGATACCTTCTGAATTTCCTTGTTGAACTTAAACTGGTAAAATACCTCCGTTTCACCTATCCGATGACAGGCTTCCTTAAAATACCGGCGGAATTTCTCCTTATCCAGCGGTTTAGAAAGAAAACGGAAAGGCTCTACCTCAAATAGTTCCTTTAAATATTTATCATATCCTGATATATATATGAGCAACACCGAACGGTCTGTTTCACGGATTTTTCTTGCGGCGGAGATGCCATCAACCTGTTCCATTTCAATATCTATAAAAATAAGTCCGTAGCGCTCTCCTGACTGTATACTCTTCAAAAGTATATTCCCATCGAAAAACACATCCGTATCAACCCGCAATCCCATACTACGGCTTTCCTCTAATACAAGATTCTCAAGACTTCCCGTAAAGCCAAGGTCATCATCACATATGGCTATCTTCAGCATTTTTAAGTACCTCTTCTGCTATATCTGATTCCCCTTCTTCCAACTGTGCCTGTTCCAAACGTTTGAGAAGACACTGGAGTGTCTTTTTGTTCGTGTCCGTCAGGTTGTTGTAGCGGAGTACAATGTCATAGCACTGATCCATCTCCTGATTCATGCGGATCTGCCCGCTCAAATCCCGTTTTATATCGGACAGCCCGAGGATATAGTCAGTGGTAACATTAAAATACCTTGCCATGCTGATAAGCAGGTCTGTGGAGATGGCACATGTGTCTTTTTCCATCTTGCTTACCGCCTGCTGGGTGGTGTTGATTATAGTCCCAAGGGCTTCCTGTGACATGCTGTGGCTCCTGCGGAGCTCACGGATACGGTTCTCAGTCATAATTGTGACATCCTTTCTAATAACTATTTTACATAATTATTGGTGATTTGCTCACAACTGTATAATGTAAATAGTTTACCCATTCCCGTATATTCTTCCCTTATTTCCATCTCCTATAATCACAGACAATACATAATATTCTTCACACTTTTCTCAGCAATCTTCTTATGATATTTAAAAGTGAATCTTCATCAGAATGCATATTCCGCTCCATCGGGAATCTAATTCCGCTTGAAACGGGATGGTCTTTTCCGCCCGTTCGGGAAGTCATTCCGCTCCAAACAGGAAAGGTTTTAATATATGTTATAGTTTTTTTCGTAGTTAAAAAATTCATTACGAAGGGAACTATGACTATGCATGACTACAACACAATTGTTGGCGTTATCAGCCTTCGAAACGATAAGGTTTCATATCCGGTAATACGTCAACGCTATGGTATTGGTAACAGTGGCATAGACCTAATCATGAACCGGTACAAAGAATCCGGTTTGCCCTGGAAGGATTTTCTGAAACTGGAACCTTCACAGATAGAGGAACTTATCTATCCTCCTAAAAACATTAGGAAAAATGATATTCCTATGCCGGATTTTGAACTCTACTATGAGAGGATGATGACCAAAGGCAGCCGTGTAAATATGTTTTACTGCTGGCTTGATTACAAAAGCGAACATCCAAATGGATACCAAAGTTCACAGTTCTATGAATACTTTAATCGATTCATAGAAAAGAATTATGGTGGTGACAAAGTTGCCATGGCCGTGGAACGTATCCCCGGTGAGAAGCTGTATATCGACTGGGTTGGTGACCAACCGGAACTTCTTGTGGACCCTCACACAGGTGAAATAAGAAAGATTCATGTATTCACTACCACACTTGGTGTAAGCAGTCTTGTTTATGCCGAATGTTTCCTCGATGAGAAGCTGCCAAGCTTCATTCAGGGAACCATTAATGCCATTACTTTTTATGATGCAGTCCCTCGGTATCTTGTACCCGACAACTGCAAAACGGCGGTTACTAAGCATACCAAGGATGAGTTTGTATTAAACACCGCCTATCAGGATCTTGAAGAATTCTATAACGTAATAATACTACCGCCTCCGGCGCGTAAACCAAAAGGCAAACCATCTGTCGAGAGCCATGTACGGTATCTTGGAACTCATCTGATTGAGAGACTGAAAGAAGGTATTTATACTTCCTTGGAATCTCTTAATGATGCGACGCAAAAAATAATAGCGGACATCAACAGACGTGAGTTTCAGAAAAAGATGGGTTCAAGAATGGATGCATACCTAAGGTACGACAAGCCGCAAATGAAAACGCTGCCAGGCGATAAGTATTCAACCTGCGACTACAAATACATTCTTAAGATTCCTGATAATTATCATCTTGAGTATGATGGCCACTATTACTCTGTATTGTACACATATCGTGGCCAGCCTGCAATCTTAAAGGCCACACCTACAGAGATAATGATTTGTGACCGTAACAATCGCTTTATATGTAAGCATAAACGATCATACAAAGGCTTTCCGAAATACATTACAGATGACAGTCATATGAAGCCTGAGCATCTATACTATAAAGAGGTTAATGCCCGTGACGGAGACTACTACCGAAGATGGGCATCCGCTTACGGCGAGTGTACAGCCGAACTGATTGATCAGGTTCTGCGTTCCGCAAAGCACGAGGAGCAGGCTTATAACAGTTGTGCTGGCATTCTTCATTCCTGCAAGGCTATTCCTCATGGAATTGTTGAGGAAGCAGCTCGTAAATGCATGCTTGTAAGTATTCATACTTTAAAAGAGTCCTAGGAAACGTTGTAAACAACATCAATCCCAGTGGTGGAGGGAAATCGCTTCCTAACCACGAAAACATCAGAGGAAAGGACTTCTACAAGTAAAGGTGAATACGAATGAAAACTAATAAATTAACCGCTGAAGAAATGGTCATTGCAGACCGTCTCAAGCAGATGAAAATGTCAGGTATGGCCGAAGCTTATGAGGAACAACTGCTCAATCCAAACTCAGATCTGGTAAGCTTTCAAGACAGATTTTCTGCCATTATAAACTTCGAATGGGAACTTCGATTTAACAAGAAGTTCAATCGATTTTTGAAGAAAGCAACACTCCGTTATCCTCATGCATCCTTTGATGAAACCATCTATGAACCTGATAGAATGCTTGACACCGAAACGATTGAACTGCTTTCTACCTGTAAATGGTTGGATGAAGGAAGGAACCTTCTTATCACCGGCGCTACAGGAGCAGGTAAATCATATATATCAAATGCATTGTGTATTGCCGCAATCAGGCAGTTCAAAACCGTCAAATACATCAGGGCTAATACTATGATGAGCGAAATGGATCAGTCCAGAATCAAGGGCACCTATCTTGATTACGTAAATCACATGGCCAGACTTGATACGCTGGTCATTGATGATTTCGGGCTCATGGATTTGGATCTCGATAAATGCCGCGACTTCTTCGAAGTCATCGACAGCAGGGATAATCAGAAATCCACCGTTATCGTTTCACAGTTACCGGTGAAATCCTGGCATGACCTGTTTGCGGATAATACCTATGCGGATGCATGTCTTGACCGTATCATTCATAAGGCATTCCGCCTTGAATTGAATGGAAAGAACATGCGTAGTCCGATTTAGCAATTAAAACTTCCCGTTTGGAGCGGACAGCCTTCCCGCTAAAGCGTGCAGGCTGTTCCGTTCAAGCGGAATACGAACACAACTATACAATGTAAACAAATTACGCTGTATTCCGTGGTTTTTTTGAATCTTATACAGCAAATTTATTTTTTGAAATTGGCATAGTGAAAGAATAATAATAAGATTTACCGCAACCATTCCTCAAATCACCACCTGACGCGTATGCCTTTTATCTTGCTTATATCCGTCCAAAGCCACTAAGGCTCCTTCACAAAGAATACATGTCGCAAGGTACACAAATGTAAACAAGGGCAGAACCATCCAAACGGCTCTGCCCTTGCACAACTATTCACATATCATATATACCCAATTTTAAATTTTCCCTAAATCATAATCCATAAGTGTTTAATTTCGTTATACTCCAAAATCAAACAGCTACTTTTTATCTTATTCCTTTAATTTTTTGAAACATATAATACATTTTTCTTTTTTATATTAATATATATAATCCCCACAAATAGATTCACAAGGTAGATATATAAAATATAAATATAGTCACTTTTATATTCCGGAAAAAAAGAAAAAATAAATAACACAAAATTTGCAATAAGCGAAACAACTACAGTATATCCCTGTATAAAACTAATGATATTTCTAAGTTCTTTTATATTATAATTATATTTCTCATTATAACCACCTATCAAGCTGTAATCTTCACTATTCAACGCATTTTGTAGTACAAACCATATAATAACTGAACATATTACCGGTGGTCCCACAGGAATTAAAATTTTTTGTAAGATATTGTCATTTTGATTAGCTGCTACAATTATCGTTATAACAGTTAATATAATATTTATACTCAATAATATAATCCATATTTTATTCGTCTTACCTTTCATTTTTATTATCTTTCCTTTTTGTTCTTCGCCCATAATACACTCTATGCTGATATTTAATCTTTTTGATATTTCATTCAATTGCATAGAATCTGGTATCGTTTTTTCACATTCCCAATTAGAAAGAGTCTGCCTTGTTACTCCTAATTCGTTTGCCAATTGTTCCTGTGTGTACCCTAATTTCATTCTTAGTTCTTTTATGTTTTTACCGATACAGATTTTCTCCATTTTAACTCCTTTCAGCACCTCTTAATTAGTGACACAAATAGTAAAAAAGTTTCCTATTCTATACTCTGTAATACCAAATTAATTGCAAGCACTTACTCTACAAAATAAGAAAGGAATTATCTTTATTTTTCAATTTCATCTTATCAATGCGATTGCTTTAATTCAAGCATATTATCTTTGCATGCTGCAAAATATGTTTTACGTTCTGCTAAATTTACTAAAAATAACACCTCTATATCACCTTCCGTCAAGCTTTAATATTATAGTTATATTTTTCATCCCCAACATCCACAATCCTGTTTTTCAACACCGTTTTACTGAGCAATATAAACTTTTGTTATTTCAGTCTAATCAGAAACCGATATTCTCGTTTCTTCCTGTCCCTCCTAAACATTCCCACAACCAAGCATTACAATACCATCGTTTTTGATACCTATTGAAAGTGACTATTGTAGTTTTTCAAAAACTCATGCGAATTCATTGACTCTCTGGTTTACTCACCCCAATCTAGTGTACTGTATCATTGACTTTCAGCTAAATAACGCAGGATAAATTTTCAGTCTGCAAGGCGGAGGAATGAGGCGTAGCGGTGGCTACGTCGATTGACGACAACGCAGCAGATGAAAACTTATACAAGTTATTTGGCGAAATGTCAGTGATACAGTACACTAGTTTGTTATTATGCTCCCAAACATCTTCTTTGCACAATACTTGATAATGATATCCTTGTAATCCAACATACATTATCCTCATTACCGAAACTGCATCTCTACCGTTATGGGAGAGAACAATCATAGCCAAAGCTTTCTATCAGTTTACATTTGAAATACGTACGTTTTATTCACCAAAACCGGTCATTGAGCTTCGCAATATACAAGTGACCAACGATATTTTAGTTCGCCAAAAATAACTTCATCTATTTACGCTTATCTACGCTCAGTAACATATCTATTCTAGGAATTTATGTTATAGTATGCCAAATAGCAAAACTATATACGTTAAAACAAGAATGTAGCATTTTCTTATTTCTTAGAATACTTTATAACCTCCACCTGGTGATAAAACAATTTTTTTGTCAAATATATCTAAATCCACTCCTTGATGAGATGCAATAATAATTAGAGCGTTATTTTCATCTCTATAATTTTCTAGCAGTTCAACTAAATCCCTCTGCGAATCCATATCCAATCCTGTAAACGGTTCATCCAATAATAGTATTTTAGGCTTTTGCAAAAACATTCTTACTAAAGCAATTTTTTGCTTCTCTCCAACAGATAAATTATTTCCCGTATCATTAATTTCCGTTTCTATACCATTAGGCAATCTTTCAACCAGCGAATGAATCAATGTAAAATATTTCGATCTCATAATTTCATTTTCATCTTTACTATCATGGAATAATAAAACGTTGTCTTTCAAAGAGCCCTCAAATATAAATGGTTTTTGTGTCAACACATATATTTTTTTTCGATATGATTCAATGCTATATTCTTCTATACTATTTCCATCAATTTCAATATCTCCTATATAGCCTTCATTTATAACTCTTCCTAAAATATACATCAATGTTGTTTTACCCGACCCATTTATTCCGACCAAACCTACTATTGTACTAGAACTAAGTTCCAAGGACGTTATATTCAAAATAATTCTATTTCCACTTGAATATTTAAATTGTAATTTATTTATGGTGATTTTCTCCCGAAAAGCTAATTCCTTCTTTCCGGTATATAAATCTTCATTTCCCAAATACTCTTGGTATCTACTTAAGTTAATACGAATCTCCTGAAAATTCAGGAATATACGTACTATAGTAACCATCGGTTCAATAGCTTTAATAGACAAACCAGAGAACACCATATATTCCCCAACTGTAATCGTGCCCCGATAAACCATAATTGCTCCGAATATCAAAATCATTAATCCCCATAAATTATTAATAAAAGAACCTATCGTCCCAAAGAATTGTAATAAAAATTTACTTGATATTGTACTATTTTTAAATTTTTCCATGCATTTTTCCATGCATTTCATTTTATAATTTTGTAAATTTAATAATTTCACATCTATTATATCTCTATAATCAGTA
This sequence comes from Coprococcus sp. AM100_B19A, assembly GCF_027662015.1. Classification (NCBI taxonomy): domain Bacteria; kingdom Bacillati; phylum Bacillota; class Clostridia; order Lachnospirales; family Lachnospiraceae; genus Coprococcus; species Coprococcus sp. AM100_B19A. The sequence continues at coordinate 958 of NZ_JAQDKN010000017.1, read as the reverse complement.
TTTACTTGCTTGACTAATTCCTGTTCTATCTTTGTCTGTTTCTTTATAATCCGTTGTGTCGGTTCTTTTACTAATACTATAATTACAATTTGAATACATACAATCAAAAACAACCCTAATGCCAATGTTCTCGACCAATAAATCAAAATACTTCCTAGTAATACAAAATAAATAATTGCACTAGGCACTTGTATAAAAAGAGTTAAGCCATATTCACATACACTTGATATATCTCGAAACATTCTATAATATAATTCGCTATTATTAATTGAAAGAAGAAATGAGTACGATGAATTCATTACCTTAAGAATATCGGTAATATTAGTTTGCGGATAGGAGATAGATGTGGTGTCTTTAAATAAAGAGATTTTTAAGATGTAGATTGCTCTATGCAACAAATTCTTCGTTATGGATTTGTACGATTAATTCGTCACAAAGTCATAATAATCCGGCAAACTAATTTCAGAAACTATGTTCAGAATATTTGGAAAACTATGAAGCTATATTAAATAACGCAAGAATGTTAATTCTGTTATTATATTGTGATGTGGCCTAATATATAATAATACCACAAAATTTAGTAGATAATAAACCAAGTAAACAAATAGTTTTTCTTGTAAATTGTGATTTTAAACTTTAGGAATCACAATTTTGCTAGGTGACAATATGTAATTGTGTAGCAATAAGGTGTGGGAGTCTTGGTTATCCATCAAGCCTAGGATGTATTATGCTACTGAAAATGGAATTATGGGTTACAGTAATATTTTGAAGAGGTGAAAATTTGGGTGAAAGAATTAAAAAAATTATTATCGGAAATAAATGAAGAAGCAAGAAAATATAAGAAAAATATAGTGACAATTTATGCCATATCAATTTTATTGTCAGTAATTACAATATACAACAGTTTGTTGAATAAATTAGTTATTGACGAAGTTTTTTACAAAAAAAATATTAATTA
>NZ_JAQDKN010000016.1:0-75284 GCF_027662015.1 Coprococcus sp. AM100_B19A | reverse complement strand
CATTCCTTATTGGTCATGGTGGCAAACGGAATTGGTGCTATGGAAGTATAAAGGTAAATCTCTATCATTCTTCCGTATAAAATAACGGTTATAATGATCGACAGAATCCGCATGGTAATACTGATCAGCAGCGTTTCCATGGATAACAAGAACAAATCCCCCAGTTCCATATCTTCCAGTGCATCCACAATCCTTGTGATTGCTTCCGATGCGTCCACTGCTGTGTTTCCGGAAATTACTCCGGCGGCATTGTTGACCACATGCTGGCCAACGTCAAAGACCGCCATCGTGATATTGAACGTATTCGTCACCAGATAAATGGCTACATACGCCTTAAAGATCCAGAGGAAAATGTTGTAAGTCTCAAATTCATGGAAATTGTTTTTCTGCGTTACCATCGTAATCAGTTCATAGCACAGGACAAATGTGATGATCAGTCCCGCAATGGGGACAATCACCGTTTGGGAAATGTTCTGGATCAGATTGAAGATTCCGGCATTCCATCCCTGCGGTGTCTGTCCCACCTGCCCGGCTATGGTTCCCACCTGCTCATTGACAGACGTGAACATGTTATCCAAACAGGACTTGATAAGCCCGATCAGGATATCCTTTATCGCTTCCGTAATTCTCTCAATGATGGTGTTCATCTACCACTCCTCTTAAGAGAACAATGTTGCCAGCTGTGGAATCAGGGTAGTTCCCAGCAGCATGATTCCGGCACCAGCCATCAGCTGTTTTATCCCCAATTAGGTGTAAAACTCTGCTCGATGGCGGGCGGCGGCGTACAAAAAATCTATATGGTGTTTTTAAGAGAACCGTCCCGGCGGGACAGGTCAGGCAGTGACCTGTTCCACCTCTGGGATGGGTTTGAGATTAAAATGAATTTCGATAGAAATGTGTCTTGTTTTATCTTCGTCAATGCGCTCATGCACGACGATTTCTTTGATTAAGCGGTTAAGGGTGGCTGCGTCCAGCTCTGTAATGTTGGCGTATTCCTGAATGGCTTCCACCCATTGTTTTGCGTCATTGGCAAGCTGGACTTCATCGGACAGCCGCTTTCTGCCCTCGGACACTTTTGCTTTAAGCTCCGCTTGCTCGGTCTGTGTCTTTTCCAGCATGGTGTTGAAATTCTGTTCACTGATACGCCCTGCAATCATATCCTCATAAAGCCGCATTACCATTTTGTCCAGAACCTCAATCCGTTCCTCGTCCCTTGTGAGGGAGCGTTCCATTGCTTCCCGCTGTTCCCGCTGCTCGGCTTCACAGGTATTGGTCAAGCGGTCGGCAACCGCTTCCCCGTCCATCAGGGCGGCTCTGGCACATTCCCGGATTTTCCGCAGCACATGGCTGTAAAGGGTGTCATAATCAATCCGGTGCTGGGTGCAGTGGTTCTTTCCAAAGGCATTGTAGGTTTTGCAGGAGTAAATCTGCTGGGGATGTTTTGCGTTTGTGTAGCGTATCGTCAGTGACTTCCCACACTCACCGCATTTTATCAGTCCGGCAAACAGGCTGATTTCATTGGTCTGCCCCGGACGCTGGCGGGATTTCAGCTTGTTCTGCACAATGTCAAAGCTCATGCGGTCAATCAGCGGTTCATGCTGTCCCTCCACCACAATCCAGTCCTCCGGCTTCTTTTCCCCAATCGTGCCGATTTTGAAACGGTAGTCCTTTTTCTGGGAAGCAATCGCCCCGGTGTAGACGGGATTCATCAAAAGGTCTTTGATAACGGAGAAGTCCCACATATACCGCCCGTTTTCCGGGTCTTTCTTTTCCCATTTGGTGCGGGTATTGCGAAGCCCCCGTTCCCGGTTCCACCATGTGGGGCAGGGGATTTTTTCTTCCTCCAGCCGTCTGCGGATATAGTTCGGACCATGACCGTTTAGGGCATATCCGAAAATCAGCCGCACAATCGGGGCGGTTTCCTCGTCAATGAGCAGATGGTTTTTGTCCTCCGGGTCTTTCCGATACCCGAACGGGGCAAGACACCCGGTAAACTGTCCTTTCTGCGCTTTCAGAAGATAAGAGGAATGGACTTTCTTGGAAATATCCTTGCTGTACATCTCGTTCAGGATATTCTTGAACGGGGCAATATCGTTGTTATCACGCAGGGTGTCGATACCGTCATTCATGGCGATATAGCGAACACCGTTTCTTGGGAAAAAGTCCTCAATCAAATGCCCGGTTTGCAGATAGTTACGCCCCAGTCGGCTGAGGTCTTTCGTGATGACAAGGTTGATTTGCCTGCGCTCAATGGCTCTCAACATTCTCTGTAAATCAGGACGCTCCATATTAAGACCTGTGAAGCCATCGTCCTGATAGACTGCCACAACCTCCCATCCCTGCTTTTCGCAGTATTTTTCCAGCATATCACGCTGGTTTGCGATACTGGCACTTTCGCCTTGCAGGTCATCGTCCTTTGACAGCCTGCAATAGACCGCTGCACGATACCCTCCGGCAAGTGCCGAACCGATTGTTCTGTATTCCATTTCGTTCATCATAGCCATTTACCCACACAATCCAGACGGTATCTGGCTCTTTTGAACCTCATCTTCATTATAGCTCATATCTTTCCTTTTAGCAAGATATTCTTTCGTATTTGTCTTACCGTATTTCTGGGAAATCAGGCTGACGAACACATCGGTTGCGTCCAGTTCCCCGTCAAATACCGTTGTAACATGAATCTCTGTTTTGTTTTTTGCCATAGGCAGTTATCCTCCATACATGAAAATAGCCAGACAGAGGGTGTCGGCAACGAAGTCCGGCAACGGGCTTCAAAAGACCTTGCAAACAATCTCAATCTGGCGATGGTTACTATTTATACTTTTCTTTTATTTTTCTGTTGTTTTGGTTGTTATAAGGGAGAAAAGCCCGGAAATAAGGGGTTTTCCCCGGCAACCGGATCGGCAACGGGATAGCAACAGGGGGTGCAACGGGCGGTCATTTTCAGAATGGAAGCTCCATCTGTTCTGTGACCTCCACAAAACCATCCATCGTTTTTTCAGACGGGTTGCCGGAGTCCGTTGCCGGGTTTTCACGCTCCCAGCCCTTTTGTCTGCCATATTCGGAAAACATTCTTGGGTTCGGGAAGTACCGCCAGCCGGTAATGCACTGGTTCATAATCTCGTTGATTTCCCGGATTTCCCATTGCTTCGGCTCGTCAAAGGTATGGTTCAAGGCTTCCTTGTAAAGCTGCTTGGAACAGACCATGCTCCCGGTGTACTTATCAAGATACGCCTGTATCATTCCGGCTTTGGTGTCCTCCGGCATAAAATCCCGCTGGTGTTCTTTGAGATACCGTTGCATGGTGGGGCTGAAAGCCAGCTTGAACCTGCCGCTTCGGTAAATCTCCATAGCTTCTGCCCACATCTGCTCGATATAGGCTCTGGAAGCAGCTTCGTCCTCCAAAATGTGAACCTCGGCTTGCTCCGGGTACACCATGACGGGGATAAAGCGGCGGTTGCCGGAACGGTCAAGGGGCAGGAAGTCAAGGGCATTGGAAGTGCCGCCAAACACGCACTGACGGGGGCGGTCTGCCGGGTGGGTTTCATAGGGTATCTTGTAAACTTCTTTCTGCCGGCTTAAAAATGACTTGATTTCCTCAATGCTCTTGGCGTTGGCGGTTGCCATCATTTCCGACATTTCGATAATCCAGTGACCTTGCAGCTTGCGGTACACATTGTCATCGTCCAGCTTCCGCAAATCATCGGAGAACCACTCGTCTCGGACTGCCAGCAGACGGAAGAAGGTGGACTTGCCAGCCCCCTGACCGCCTACCAGACAGAGCATGATTTCAAACTTACACCCCGGCTGAAAGGCTCGTGAGATTGCACCCAGCAGGAACAGCTTCAACGCTTCATAGGTGTAATCGTCTGCGTCAGCCCCCAGAAAGTGCCGCAGACAGAAACGGATTCGTTCTGTCCCGTCCCACACAAGGGCACTTAGGTAGTCCCGGATGGGATGGTACTTGTTTTCATTCGCCACAATCCCGATGGCGTTATCAATCTTTTTCTCATTGGTAAGCCCATAGGTTTCTTCCAGATAGAGAAGCAGATACTTCATGTCCGTATCGTTCAGGGCGGTGCTTTCTCTGTGGAAGCCGATGGGCTTTATGATGTCCTTGCGGTCAGTTAGGATGTTGTATGCGATAGCCCCGGAAAGCAGAGGGTCACGCTGGAATACGGTCAGGCAGTTCCGGATGCTCTGACGGACACCGCCTTTCTCGGTGGTTTCCAGCCCCGCCTTGATTTCCTCAATGCTCTGGGGCGGCTGCATGGCGTTCATGGTGTTTTTTAGTTCTTGCTGCGTCTGCGGCTGCAAGCTCTGCCATTCGCTGTTCAAGCTGTATCACATCCTTTCCGTAGTCCGTAATCAAAGCCGCTTTTTCCTCTGTCTCCCCGAACAGCAGCACATCCAGCAGATATTCCACTTGGTCTTGCTTCTGTAAGGCTTCCACAAACCGGGGATGAAAGGCTTCCTCCGGGGAGTGCGGGGCGTAGTCCGTTCTCCATGCCATAAGCAAGTGAAGATAATCGGTAAGAATACGGAAGCAGCGGTTTTTTGCTTCCTGAAACTGTTCCTCCGGGGATTTCTGCCGGGGCTTGGGCTTTTTTGCCTTTCCCGGCGGTTTCCAGTCCTCATAGGAAAGCCCGAAGTCCTGTGCCAGCTGTACGGCGGCTTCTTTCTTTCCCAGCCCATACAGGGCGGCGGCAAAATCAATCACATCCCCATCCGCACCGCAGCCGAAGCAGTGGTAACGCCGATCCAGCTTCATGCTTGGGGTTTTATCGTTATGGAACGGGCAGCAAGCCATCCCGTTCCGACCTACATGGATTCCATAATGCTCCGCAGCCTGTCTTGTTGTGACGGACTGCTTCACAGCTTCAAATACATTCAAATGTATCCCTCCTTGAAAATAAGAAAAGCACCTGACATTCTCTGATTGAAAATGGCAAGTGCCTGTTAAAGTTCCATATCCTGTTGTTTGTGTTTTGTCTGCGCCGGGGCAGTTCTTTGTGCTTTTTTCTCGTCTGCCTTATCCCGCAAGACTTCCTTGATGGGCTGCTTCTTGGGCGGCTCTTTGCTTTCCTCTGTGCCGGGGGTGGCTTTCCGTACCCAGTAGCGAATGTCCCGCAGCTTCTTCAAATCCTCCTGTACCTCAGTCAGCGGTGTTTTCAGGGCTGCAATTTCTTCCAGAAGCGTTTCCTGCTCCTCTTGCAGCTCCTTTTGGGTACTGTCCTTATCGTCCGGGTGCTTGGCAAGGTAGGCGGCGGCTTTCGCATACCGGGCAACCTCCGGGTGTTCCTGTTTGAATTTCTCCTTTGTTTTCTTGAAAAATATCTTCTGGTACTTCTCATAGACAGGCTTACATTCCTTGCAGTCTGTCCGGCTGGCAAGAATCCCGTCAATCACTTTGCTGCGGGCTTCCTTTGGCTTCATCTGATTGCGGTAATCTGCGGCTGATTTCCCGGAAGATTCCAGAAATGCTTCTAAGTCCTCCACAGTGGAAAGCCCCCTTTGCCGGAGATAGGACAGGGCTTCGCTGACTGCCTTTAAGTCCTGTGAAGTCCCCCGGTTCTGTCCAGCCCTCGTCCAGTCCCTCCGTTCTTCCTTTCGTATCTCCATATACTTCATCAGCAGATTGGGAAGAAGTGTTGCTTCCTCCGCCGCTTTTTGTGCAAGCAGTTCTTTTCGTTTTTCTCCCAGCTCGGTAATCCAGCCTTTGAGGTTTTGGATAAGCTGCCGGATGGACTTCATCAGACTGTTGGCGGCTCTGATTTCCCGGTTCAGGTTGCCGATATTCGTCTGAATACCACGCTTTTCCATCTGCCGGACAGCAGCACCCTCATGGACAGTGGGAATTATATCAAGCCCCTGTCTGGCATAGGAACGCAAGTCCACACGCTCCGGGCGGTCATTGGCTTCCAGATAGCGGTTCTGGATGACCTCCCATTCATGCCGCCAGATTTCACAATAGTTCTGGTCGTTCCAGTCCACTGTATCCTCCTTGTGGCTTTTCCACCTGCCGGATGGCAGCTTTATCCGTTCCCCGTTTTCATCAAGGTCATAAACCTTGCGGCTCTTGGGAAGCCATTTCCCATGTTCGTCCATTGCCCTCATAGTGAGCAAGACATGGGCGTGGGGATTGTGTCCCGGCGGATAGGGGTCATGGATGGCAAAGTCAACAATCATGCCTTTGGAAACAAACTGCTGTTCACAAAACTCCCGGACAAGGACAGCGTACTGGTCAGGTGGTATTTCTCTTGGGATGGTAAGCACCCACCGCCTTGCAAGCTGGGAGTTCCATTGCTTTTCCACCGCTTCGGCGGCGTTCCATAAGGTATTGCGGTCTGCATACGACCGTGGGGCATTTGCCGGGAGCAGGATTTCATTGTGGACGATACCACGCTTTTCCGGGTAGTGCTTCACTTCCTGGTCGTATTCACAGAACAGCTTTTCGCCGCTCTGGTAGGCAGCGGCGGCAACCGCAGACTGCTGTTGGCTTCGCTGTACAATAGAAATTTCGTTGTGTGGACATGGCATTTTGTGTCCCTCCTTTCTATGCTTGGTGGATGGGGTGGAGTTTTACCACCTCATTTTTGGCAGAAAAAAAGCAGGAGATCTTTTTTAGATTTCCTGCTCGGTGTGCCGCTTTGTAGGTGGCGGGTATTTAGTTGTGAAAGTTCGGGACAAGTTGACCCGATGTATAAGAAATAATAAACCAGAAGTTTACAAGCTAAATTTGTTACAACAAAAATGTAAATACTCTTTAACCGATATTTCTTTGCTATTCAAAATTCCAATAACAACAAATATAACTTCTGCAACTGTAAGATAGCAGTCTTTCAAATCAAAAATAAAAAGGGTAGGTATCTGCAAAAAATCTAAACTTCCACCCCAAAACACCTTATCAATCAAGCTACATAAACATCCCGATATGCCACAAATCATTATCATTTTTACCCAAAAACTTGTATGTGCTCTTTTTGCCTGATATAGCATATATCCTGATAAAAAGAGGAACAAAACAAACACATTCAATAAAATGGTAACAAACGGACTTGATAATAATTCGAAGAAATTGCCAGCATAAGATAAACGAGTATTTAGTTCTGGATTAAATCTTAAAACTTTGGCTATTATATCAAATTCGTATTTCATAAATACTTTTGAAATTACTATTTTAACCATCTGGTCAATTAGAACCAATAATGCCACAGGTATAATAAACGGCTTAAACTTTTCCATCAGTAATACTTCCTCTCAAATTATTATTTTATTATTTCTTCTTTTTCGATTTAGGGGTAGGCAATTCTTCATACATAGCATTAAACAATCCTGTCAAAAACTCTTTATTATCAACTTCATCTACCAACAACATTTCTTTTGCTCCCTCGTAAGGTAACTCATACGAAACCGTTGGCATATAACTTATTGCTGATTTTACTGGTTTGACAAGTAATCTATCATCATAGATACCGCCTACAATCTTACCACAATAATAAATGACAAATTCGCCCATCATAGCTCGATAGGTAATTTCATTCAAGTCAGATAACTGACCTAAAATAAATTCTAAATATTCTTTGCTGGATGCCATAACTTTACCTCAATTTCTAAATTTATTACTGACTTCATTATACTTTATTGCTTATCGAAAAGATAGCATATTTTATGAAACTTGTCGGCTGGGAACAGCTTGCAACGCAAGGTGTCCCCAGATGGCAAGTCCACAAAAGGGTAGCTGGCGGCAGCCAGCGCAGGGGAAGCGTAGCGTCCCCTGTTTGATTTGAAGCAGACCATGACTGCGGAAAATCACAGCCCTCCGGCGAGGAGCCTTCGGAGAACGCAATGCACCAACCTCTGGGTGGTGTATAATTGCGCCCTTAGTAAACTAAGGGGTTTCCGGCTTCTCCCGTTCCAGCAGTTTTTTCAATAGTTCCTGCGTGTCCTGCCTGTGAAAAATGAGTTTCAACAACATCATGACATCATCATCTGTCAGGCGTTCCGGCTCTTGCAGAAAACTTTCCAGCATACCGCCACGGGTACAGAGCCGGTGCGTCCGTTCCTTTCGGGTAAGCTGCTTCAACTGGTGCTGCAATACCTTTTCATCATTAATGGCTTTCCGCAGCTTCTTTTCGCTTTTCTCCAGCTCCCTGTTGAGCTTTTCCAGCTTTGAGGTATCAGGCAAGGGCAGCGTCCTCCTTTCCCGGTATCAGCACATAAATCCTGTTTGGTTCTCCAACGCCCTGACGCACCCGCATGATAAGTCCGGCGGTTTCCAGTTCATTCAGAGAACGCTTGACCGTCATGGGACTGCGGGACAGGACTGCGGCAATGGCTGTGACAGGGAAGCAGACAAACAGGATTCCGTTCTCGTCCTCCTGCCCTTTGGACAGCATAGCGTCCAGCATCCGGCAGTACATGACCTTTGCGGTGCTGCTGACTGGAAATCCTGTCAACGCTCTGGGAAAGGGCATACAGGGCGGCAAGGGTGTGTCTATCGTCATAAATTCAAAATTCATTCGGTGTGTGCCTCCTTTTTCTTTGCTCGTTTGGATAAATAACGGGGGCAGTCAATCACAACCGCCCGGAAGCTCTGCCTGCACCCATGCTGGCATTTCCGGCATAATTCGTTGTAAGTGACACGCCCCCGGTTATTGAGGTAAAAGGAAAGCTCATATTTCCTCTTTTTACTCATTCTCGGCATATTGTGTTTCCTCCCGTTTTAGTGTATGGTTTCGGGGCGATTTTCGGCAAAATTACAGCCATAGAGCCGCCTAAAATCTCCCGAAGTATCAACGATAGGGTAGACTATCTCCCTATCAGATTGTCGTGTTTCGGTATCATTTCGGTGTCAGTTCGCCAGTTCTCCCCGGTGTCGTTCCTCCCCTGAATCTCACAGCGGCGTATCGCTCCCGTTGGTACGCTCGTTTTGGTCAGGGTTCCTCCATATCCCCGCCAAAAGTCATGGCGCTACATCGCCGGGGAAGCATATCCCACACAGGCTGGTCATTCGATTGGAATAATGCATCGATGAACTACCTGTATCATAGAACATTTTTGTGCCCTGTGCCGTATGTCCACAAAGTAGGAATTAAGGGTAAAAATCGGAAATTTCCACGATTGCGGAAAGTGTGATATAATCCAGTTAAGCGGCAGAAATACAACCGCTGGAAAGGAGCGTGCGCCCATGAAAGGAGCAACTACCATACAGGAACGTCTTTGGGAACTCCGCAAGGACAAAGGCTTAAATTTGGAAGAATTATCAGAGCTGACGGGCATTTCCAAATCAGCTCTTGGAAGTTATGAGAAAGAGGATTATAAGGAAATCAATCATGGCAACCTTATCACGCTGGCAGACTTCTATGAGGTTTCCGTTGATTATCTGCTGTGCCGGACAGAGAACCGGGAACAGATCAACACACCATTAACAGGGCTTCATTTGAACGATGAGATGGTGGCACTTTTGAAAAGCGGTCGAATTAACAACCGTCTGCTCTGTGAGCTTGCCACTCATAAGGATTTTATCAAGTTTCTTGCGGACATTGAGATTTATGTAGATGGGATTGCCACCATGCAGATTCAAAACCTCAACGCCCTTGTCGATACTGTCCGGCATGAAATCATTGAACGGTATCGCCCCGGCGAAGATGACCCCCATTTGAAAGTGCTACAAGCCGCCCATATCAGCGATGATGAATATTTCAGCCACATGGTGCTGGATGATCTCAACCTCATTATCCGGGATATTCGGGAAGCCCACAAAAAGGATAGTGAAAGTGCCCCACAGACCACCGTTGCCGATGAACTGAAAGAAAATCTGGAAGCGGTCGAAAAATTCAAGGGTAGTCGGGATGAAAAGCTGGTCATCCTTTATTGCAAGCAACTCGGTATCAACTATAAAAATCTGTCGGAAGAAGAATTCCGCTGGCTCATTCGGATTCTCAAAAAATCAAAGAAAATGGGAACGCCTATCAGCCAGAGGAAAAAACGGTAACAAAAAACCGCTGTTGCATGGTTGTGTTAGCTTCCATGTAGCAGCGGTTTATGCTGTGGTTATTCAGTTGAATTTTTAGCACGACAAACTGGAATTTGTCAAAGAGGATTATTCCAATATTCCACAGTATTTCTATTTACATCATAAAAAGTAATATTACCCGCATTTATAGGCAAGACAATCGCAAAAGGTTTATTGCGGTCAATATCAACCACTTGAATTGTGTTGCCATCATCTATTTCAAGTTGTTGCACCTGCTGTTGATTCATAGAAATAAATGCTCGTTCATTATATCCCTCTACAGTAAACTCCACAATTCCTCTTTGAATCCCCGAAAGAGTTCCACCTCCACGGAAAAAATATCCGAAGGAAAGTCCTGGACGATTGACATAGACGGAAAAAGAATGGTCACTCAAATCCTGAGGGTAAGAAATATATGCAGCCATCGTGCTGGAAACGCTTCCATCGACCGTCCAATCATCCTTAATCTTCTGCGACGAACGAATATCTGCCTCCAGCTTAGATGAAGGCACGCCGATCTCATTGTTCGTATAAAGAAAACAAACAAATAAAATACAAGCAAGAACAACCCCTATCACAATTTTAAGAAATATTTTTTTCCTTTATTATTTTTCATTTTTTTAAACTATTTAATACTAATGTCTTTTATAATAGCTTTTCATATATTATATAATCAATCTTTATAAGTCCTTTTATAAATTTCTTTTCTACCATTTTCGATAAATTCCTGTTTAATATTTTTAATTCCATAAACAATAGTTTCAATAGGATAATATTCTTCAACTATATCTTGATATTCTTTTGCTTTCTCAATATCTATATTTCCATACATTCTTAATATATCTTCTCCAAAATTTGTTCCTATTTCTTCTTCACTATCTTCAAGTAAGTATATAAAATCACAATATTCATCTATAATTCCAGAATCTCCAAAATCAATTATTCCAGTTAATCTATTATTGCCATCTAACAATAGATGATTACAACTAAAATCATTATGGCATAAACACTTTTTACCCTCAAAAACTGTTGTTGCATTTAGTCTTTCCATAAAACTTTCTATATAATCTTTTTCTATATCAGTTAAATCATTATAAATAGTTTCACGCAACAATATATACTCTTCTAATACATTTTGTTTATTATCAATAGTACATTCACTAATATCTGTATAATCTAAACCGTGCATTTGTCTTAAAAAACTGGCAATATCTCGTTTTAACAAATTTTGTTCTTCTTCTGACATAGTAGAATAAATTTCTGGTGTTAAAAAAGTTCCTTTAATTTCTTTATAACCTAGTATAGATAATTCATCACTAATATACGAATATTCAATATTAGGAATTTTTACATTAGTTTCTAAATTTGTATTTAAAAAATTATATATTGCTTTTTCTTTTGCATAACCTTTTTTCTTATTAGTACTAAATTTTGTTTTAAAAATGTATTCATTATTAACTAAATATGCCACACTATCATAACCACTACCGATTATTTCAATACTATCTACTTTGAAATTATCAAAGTAATGCTCAATTAAATATTTCATTGCCTTAACATTTGTGGCATTATCATCATATCTATATTCCATTAAATAACAATCTTCTTTTTTGCCCTCGTGTAATTCATGTTCTGGCAAATCTTCAATAATTCTAAAACCAGATTTTTGGTATGCCCTTATTGCTCTTGGATTATTTTTATGAGGGTCTAAAATAACTGCATTAGCATTTCTTTCTTTTTTCAAAAATTCAAAAATCAATTTAATATATCTTGTACCAATTCCTTTACTCCAATAATTTGGCTCTCCTATAAATTGATCCATACCATAGACTATCTCATCAGTTTTTGGATAATGATAATCAGTATATAACTCATCATACATTTTATATATTTGTCCATATCCAATAGGAACATTGTTATATTCAATAATTACTCTAAAAACTTCATCTTCCCAAGGCTCTGTATAATGTTTTTTTAATGATTCTAATGTATATTTTTTATCTCTACCACCATAAAATTCTAATACTCTTTCATCAGTTAACCATTTTAACATCAAAGGAAAATCATCATCTATTAAAGTTCTTATACATATTTCATTTTCAACTATATTCATTTATTTATCACCTTTTTCATAATCATATACATATACTATTTCATCTTTATAATCATTTTTACCACCTAATTTTTCATATACATGGCAAGCTCTAGGATTACCTTTATCAGTTATTAAAAACATTTCAGAACAACCAATCTCTTTAGAATATTCCTTAATAAAAGATAATAATTTTGAACCATAACCTTTGTCTTGATAGTTAGGTAACATTCCTATTGAGTGTAAATAAAACATTGTTTTTCCATCAGGTCTTAAAAGTGTATAGCAATATGCAAATCCTATAATTTTATTATTTTCTTTAGCTATAAACCCAAATGAACTGGTATCATTAAGAAATCCTTTTAAATTATCAATATCAAAAACCATATTATCATCAATTAAAACTTCTTCCTTTCCTGCCTTTCTATCCATACCACCGGGGCGACTGCCCCGGCAGGAACTTTTCTCTTATTATAGCACCAATCTTGTGTAATTACAATTTATTCTTGTAGCCTGCCGCTGATACCGTCTGGATTGTGCTTTTCCTTTCTTTTTGTTCCCTTTAATTAGCCATGAACTGTTTGATGCCCTGGCTCTTAGCACCGGATAGCGATAGGTAATCCTTTGAAGTTATCTCCGGATTTTCCCCCGCTCCACACCGTGCATGCGACTTTCACCGCACACGGCGCTCCATCGAATTCAGCCGTCCAGGGTTTTAAACACAACTTACACACTTCGTTACAGCATTAAATTCAAAGAATAATAGGTGGCATTTCTGCCATACTACGAAGTTTGTTAAGCTTTTCTATTTGTTTATTGTCAAGATTTAAGGATTTCAGGTACTTCTCAATCGTGGGTTCTGAGGAAGCATGGATAAGGATATGAACCTCTTTGCTGACAAGAATTAGATTTGCGTATTCATCCGAACCACCATTGCTTACCGGCACTTTATGGTGGCAATGAATATCATGAGAATCCATCGGAATTCCCGTCACTGCACATTTACCATACTGTGCCGCATACAAAGAAATACGGTTATCCGCATATTCAATGGTTCTACCCTTTACAGGATTTCTCATCAGCCATAACATCGTCGCTGTGTCGATTGCAAGATTCTTATGAATCTGTTCCCGACCTTTGACCGTGTATTTATTGATGGATTTCCTTTTATGCTGGGCGTTCTTCGGCTGGACATATCCCAGTGGAACCACCGGACGTCCATGAAGGAACCTCATCTGTCTGCTTGTTCCATACTTTTCTTTGATGAACCCATTTCTGAGTTGTCCCTTTTTGGATAAGTCGCCTTTCAGTCTGTTTCTGAGCTGTTTGTTGATACTAAAGGCAAGTCTGCTGAAGTCATGAGATACTTCTGTGGAAATACAATAGTATTCATGAAGTCCAGCAACTACAGAGTTGTATTTCTGAAGCTGCATGAACTGAACATTATCATCTGACGAATGAGCCAGTTCCTTTACTTCTTCCGAGACTTTATCATGAGCCTTTTTGTATGCTTTATCGCTCATATGAGACCGAACCACATATTTCTTACCCTTTCTACGGACTTTCAGCTTGAACCCGAGAAAATCAGAATACTGTCTTTTGAGATTAACTACTTTGGATTTGTCAGGGCTGATTTCCAGCCCCAGCCTGTCCTTTAGCCATAACTCTGTTGCCTTGTATGCTCTGACGGCATCCTCATGTGATGCGCAGAAAATTTTAAAATCATCTGCGTACCGAACTGCATGCATCTCTTTTAATCTGCTCCGGCGCAGAGCCCTGTAAGCGTGGCTCTTAATCTCTGTTCCCTGCGCATTGCTCCTCGTTTTGAATTTTGTCTTTGTTGGCATCTGTTCCCATTGGGAAGCAATCCACCAGTCCAGTTCATTTAATACGATATTTGCAAGCAATGGCGACAAAATACCGCCTTGCGGAGTACCCCGTGTGGGATATGTTTTCTCCCCATTTGGCAGAACAACAGGTGCTTTCAACATCTCTTTTATAATGCATAGCAGCTTTTTGTCCCGAATTCCCAATGCCCATATCTGACGCATCAGCTTTGTATGGCTGATATTATCAAAGAAGCCTTTAATATCGAGGTCAACCACATGGTACAGATGCTGTACCTGTATCAGCCTCATGCATTGCGCAATAGCAGTCTCAGCGGAACGGTTCGGGCGGAACCCGTTGGAGTTCTCACTGAATTTTGCTTCACATATCGGCTCCATGACCTGCAAAATACATTGCTGTACGATCCGATCCACGATAGTTGGAATTCCCAGCGGTCTGGTCTTTCCATTGGGCTTTGGTATTTCCACTCGCCTTACGGGTCGTGGATGATAATTACTGAATTGTTTCCGTATGAGACGGACGTATTCTTCCTCGCTTAACTTTGCAAGGTCGGCTATCGTCCTTTTATCCACTCCCGAAGTATCACTTCCTGTATTCTTCTTTATCGTTCTGTATGCAAGCTTGATATTTTCTTCACTCTCGATGATTTCCATCAGATGGTTGAAGGTTTTATCTTTCTTACTTTCTGCATACAGCCTGTCAAAAGTACCTTCCATGTCGTAATACTCTGAGTTGCGGATTTTTCTCTGTTTACTTTTCCTTTCTTGCTGCCCCGAAGTCAACACAGGCATCCTCTCCCTTCGGTTTGGATTTTCTTTGTCATACTCGAAGCTGTGTTTGTTGTGTTTTCATTTTCATTGCTGAATTCGACTTGTGGCTATCCCTCCACCGCTTACTTATTCACGGCTTCATAGGTACTGTGCCACTACTCTCACTGGAATAAAGAATGGTTATTGCCCTCTCGCGAAGGTATTCCCATCCACCACATCACTGGCTTGCAACCGCCTCCGTGTCCCCAGCTTTCCACGTTCCGATATTCCTATCATTGGATATCTTTAGGTTCTTCCTCTAAGCCTGTATCTGGTCATGCATAACCGCACCGCCTGTAACGATGCATGGACTTTCATAACAACCAATTTTACTTGCCCACAGATACCACCATGAAAGGTGTACTGCCTTTCGACAGCATCAACGTTTAGACTCGTACATTCGGAATTTCGTCAGTATTTTCATACATTCTCACCATGGATATCCGACCCCCGGCATATAGGCAACACCATCCACCTCTGGACAGCTTTCGTGTCTGGCCTGAAAACCAGTCTTACGATTGCTCTCTGCCGACTTCACCGAGCTCTATAAACTTTTGGAGAGAGCCGTTGCATGCTCCCCGCCATTCGGAGTATTAGGGTGGCGCTTCGGGACGTTACCCCCTCATTTCACCCATCGGAATATCAGTTCTCCAAAGTTTCGGGCTACAATTGCCCTTCGACTTTGTGCGTAAGCTTTTCACTTACGAACGTGTCGCACGATTGTCGTTTCCATATCCTTCCAGAAGGTTTACGACACCCCACACGCCAAGACATGCGTCGAGTGCGACTACAAGAGTTTTGAAAGTTGTAATTGCACTGCTAAAAAATGCCATATACATTCACCAAAACTGACTTCTTTCAGGTGTTTACGGGAACGAAAATACACCGACTAAAAAGCCGGTGCACCTAATGTCAGTTATTCCTTTCCTCATTATTTTCTGTTCATTCCCAAGGTTACTCCGACAGTTCTACATGAATTACTTCCACCTCTTCTTCAGATTTCGGTGTGTACTGCGGATTTAACTCTTTCTCTACTTTGTACCGGTTCTTCTCGTTTTCATCTGCAAGAAGCCGATAGTTTTTGTGTTTCGTGATATCATATTTGTCCGAGAAAAATGGTCTGGCCCCACGGATCTGCAGGATACATTTTCCACCATCCATGACTGCAATCTCATCTTCTGTCATCAGCTGTTTGCCTGTTTTCTGGTAATTCAATCCAAAGGACTTCTGATTGCTCCTCGTTTCCGAAGTGTTATACAGGTCAATGGTTTCCTTACCCAGAAGCTCGCTCATTTCCTTTAAGGTAGTTTTCTCTTTTCCTCCAAGAAATAGTGTGGTATCACAGTTACCCAGAATAGTATCTGCACTATCCTTATACATTGCCTTTAGCTGACTCTGTGACTGCAAAATAATAGAAGCAGAGATTTCCCTGCTTCGGATGGTTGCAATCAGCTTGTCAAACTGAGGAATTTGTCCAATATTGGCAAACTCATCAGCAATGACACGCACATGAACTGGCAGTCTTCCACCATATTCATCATCTGCTTTGTCACAAAGCAGATTGAAAAGCTGTGACTGTAACATGGCAATCACAAAGTTAAATGTTGTATCTGTATCGGACATAATCAAAAACAAGGCTGTCTTCCTGTCCCCGATCTTATCCAGTTCCATTTCATCATAAGACATGATCTCACGAAGTTCTGCTATATCAAATGGTGCCAGCCTCGCACCACAGGAAATAAGAATACTTTTGGCTGTTTTGCCAGCCGCCATTTTGTATTTTTTATACTGTCTGACCGCAAAGTGCTGCGGATCTCTTTCTTCCAGTTCCTGGAACATCATATCCACTGGATTCTGGTAAGTTTCATCCTCTTCACGGGTTTCGCTTTCATTCAAAAGATCCAGAAGGGTATTCAGATTCTTTTCCTCTTCATCTCCTTCATACCAGATAAAAGCAATCAATGCCGTGTACAACAGCTTCTCTGCTTTCACCCAAAAATCTTCGGAAGCTTTTTCCCCTTCGCCTTTGGTATTAACAATAATTGTTGTAACCAGCTTCAGGATATCTTTTTCAGACCGTATATAAGCAAATGGATTGTAATGAAGCGATTTGGAAAAGTTGATAGTATTCAGAACCTTAATCACATATGGTTCGTGTACCACTTTTCCTGATTTATCTTTCATAATATTTCCATTCTTATCTTTCTTAGGTGGTCCCTTTGCTAACATCTTCCCGCACTCCTCGATCAGAGTGCCTTTCGGATCTGTAATGACCATGGAACAGTTCATCTGCATGACTGACGGCTTAACGAAAAATCGAGTTTTTCCGGAACCACTGCCGCCAATGACCACT
The DNA here is from genome assembly GCF_027662015.1 of Coprococcus sp. AM100_B19A. Classification (NCBI taxonomy): domain Bacteria; kingdom Bacillati; phylum Bacillota; class Clostridia; order Lachnospirales; family Lachnospiraceae; genus Coprococcus; species Coprococcus sp. AM100_B19A. The sequence continues at coordinate 58,164 of NZ_JAQDKN010000016.1, read as the reverse complement.
ATATTTTTATTTCTTGCATACTTTGGCTGTTTAGGTCTACTTTCCATAGTCAATGCTTCTGTTGCTGTTAATGGAATATTCATCCAGGGATCTTCCGACATATAAGGTTTAATATCCTCAGCGTTTCCCCATCTGGCTGAACCATACTCGATTCCTTTCCGGAGTTTCTTTGCATCTGACTGTTTCTGCCATACCAGTAATTTCAGAATGACAGCTGCTACAATTCCTGTCAGCATATCACGCCAGTTAAAACTTGGCTGCAATCCAGTAAGAATCCTGTCTGCATGTTCCATCGCATATAATAGCTTGTTCCCAATATCTTCTCCCAGACTGTTTCTGTAAAGAAATGATGCCCGATTTGTATAAAAAGCAGTTAAGATATATGGGATATTGGTAAGAACCAGTTTCTTTTTATCCAGGGCGGACAGCCTGACCCTGATCTTATTCTTCCATTTTTGCATCAGATTTTTACCGATTTGCTTTTTCATCGGCTCTGCTCCTGATGCCGGTTCTTTACTTTGTCCTTCGATTTCTTTGGCATCATTGCTCTGTAAGTTGCAAGACGCTTGTGAATAGAAGGCTTATTCGCTTTTTGAATCTGTTTCTGGGAAAACTCACGGAAAGCAGCATTGAGGGCATCCTGATCACGTCCTTTAAAAAACACCAGATACATCGGTGGATCTTTACTCTTATCTTTTTTCAAAGCATAATTGATCCCGTATTTTCTGGCATAACGTTCAAAGGACTTGATATTCTTATTTGTGATCTCGATATTGACCATCCCGGCATTTTGTTTTGCCAGCTCTTTTACCGTGACCTTTCCCTGTTTCGGCTGATTCTTCTTCGCTTTCTTCTCTACCGATTTCTGCTTCTGATGACGCAGATAAGCAGCAAGAACCTTTTTCAATAAATCTGCTGTTACTTTGGTAGTCCGAATGCAGAACGTGACCGTTTTCTGAGTTACCTCTTCCTGCATGATTTTCCCTCCTTTCAGCGATTTAACTGCTGTCCAGATCTGTAATCATGGCAACCACCTCCTTCATTCTTTACTCTTCCTCCGCACACAACGCTTTAAAAAATTCTTTTCCTTTTGGTGTAACCAATGTCTGTGAACCAAGATGTCCATTGTTAAAATAGTCTTTTACAATAAACAGATCATTGTTCTTCTCCACCGCATAGGGTAACAGCGTGCCGGATGGACTCCTATATAGAAATCCTCTATTTAAAAGAAGTTTCACAAATTTTCTTTCTGGAAATTCAATCTCTTTTGCCGTCGTTCGAATATTGGTGCATTCTCCTGTAATCATGAAATGATCATAATAATCTGCTTTTGGCTGCATATCCTTTACACGATTTTGCAATTCTCGATTTCGATTGTTTTCTGCCAAAAGTCTCTCGGCAAATTCCAAAAGAAGTTCCGGGTTATCTTTTACCCTGTCTAAAAGATCGGTCTCTAAATATCCGCCTGTTTTCCTAATAGCCGGAAGTACCTCATCAAATACCCACTTCTCAAAATTCTGTGCTGACTTTAAACGACTTTTTGTAATCAGCCGATATACATCTCCCTCTGGAATAAAAATCATTGGCTGTACCCCACCTGATGTAAGGACGCCCCGTTTCAGGGCCCCCTTGCAATGAACATTTATCGCATTTCTTGGTTTTGCATATCCCAAAGCAAATGCTACATCAATTCCAGAAAATAAAAGTCTGCCTCCATCTTCAATCATACGGATGGAACCAAACTCCGAATTGTGAAACTCTGTGATTTTATAATCCGTCTTCTCCATCCTCTTCTCCATCCTCTTCTCCTCCTGAACCGGCAAGTAACATCAAACCATTTTCAATGATTGTGCTCCTAATAAACTCTGCTACATTCACGGTTAAATAACCAAGATATTCTGCAAGGAAACTACTATATTCCTCTTCTGTCAACAATTCCTCCAGTGCTTCCAAATGAGCTGTCACTTTAGAAGTCTGCTTTCCGCCAAGCAGCTTGCCTAATATTTCTGTAAATTCCTCTGTGTCACATGACTCAAACATACATAAGATCATCTCCATTGTTGTTTCCAAAACCAAACGATCCATTTTCATTTGCGTCAGCTCTTCCATTGTTTTCATGGCAGTCATAAGCGCATCACTTGTCATATGTTCTGTATTGATTCTTCCTTCTGAATCAACCAATCCTATTGCAAATAATTCTAAAAAGTATTTTCTCATAAATCTTGTCCTCCTATCGAAATGGCATTTCTTGTTCAAGTTCTTCTGGTATATCGAATGGAATCTTCCTCTTCTCTGCTGGTTGAAATCCGTCAGATTCTTCTTTTTTTGTTTTGGCTTCTGCAAACTCTACATTATCCATAATGACTTCGGTATAATAGGATGCAGTTCCAGTCTGTTCATCTTTGATCTGAGAGATTACCAACTCTCCGGAAAGAGCAATCTTAATTCCTTTTTCAAGATATTTCTCCACAAATTCTGCATTATTTCCATAAGCTGTGATCATCACTACAAATGCTTTGCTTGTGCGATTTCTTTTTACTACCAGTGGAAACCTAGATACTTTGGTTTGTCCCTTTTGCGTAGATGTCAGCTTAGTTTCTGGATCTCTGGCAAGTCTACCCATTAAAACAATCGTATTCATTCTTTTTGTCCTCCCTTTCTTCCTGCAACACCCTTCCCTGGTATTTCAAACAGGATAATAATCTGTGCATTTTCTGCACGAAAAAATGAGGAATGGATTCGAACCATTCCCCACTTGCTACAGGATTTCTCCTGTAATATAAATAAGAAAATCTAAGTATTCACATTTGGGCTTTGTCTGTACATATACATCTGATCGTTATCATTCCAGATAACCCGGCTGTAAAAATACAGTCACAGTCTCTGTTTCAGCAGAGGTCCTGTACCCTTCGGTGGTATCATTATTGCTTCGCTCTTCCCGTAGGAGTCTTCGCCTGCACGAGCCGGATTATCTCCGGTAAGCATGTTCCTCAAGATGTATCAGCTCCTTCAATTGTCAAGGTGCAATCGGAAGAACTGTCTGAACCTCTTTTACGTTTGTGATTTTTGGAAATCAGAGGATTTTCAATTTGCCTTCCATATACTCTGTATTGGGAGCGACAAAATCGGACATGATTTTAGAAATTTTTTGAAATTATTTTTTGAAGTGTAAAAAGATATAAAAAAAAGATGCCAGGATTTCTCCTGACACCATAGTGACTATGCCAACTTCGTGCCCACTGGGCACAAGGTTGATTGTATTATTCTTCATTTCCTAATGATATTGGTTCTTTCTTTGTTTTCTTGTTTTTAGATATCATCTTATGACCTGTGTAAATAGCCATAATCATACAAAGCAAAGAACTTGCCGCAAAATATTTATGGCTTGATTTTGAACCTTTATATCCGCTATAAAAAGTTCCTAGCATCGTTATCAATGCTCCGACAGACCAATATTCATGAGCTTTCATTCTAACATCTCCCTTTGTGTTAATTTTAATATGTACCGTTTGATGAAATATGCAAACAGGAATTTGGAACGTGCTTTATAAATTTTTTCCGATCCCCTCAAGTTCGTTCATGGAATCCTTGTTTTTTTCAGGTTCATCTCTGGCTGTTGCAGAATATGATTTTTTGAAGAGCATATCCCATGAAAGATATTTTGCCATACAGTCAAACTGCTTATCAATCAGCTCATACTGGATACTGTCTACGGGAGAACCGCCTACAACAATCGTGCCAACTTTTTTATTTTTTAACTGCAATCCACGGCAGTAGCACTTATCAATGATAAGTTTCAATTGTGCTGACATTCCCCACCAATAAACTGGTGTAGCAAAAAGAATCATATCTGCGGCAGCAATTTTATCAATTGTAGGATTTGTATCATCCTTATCGACGCATCCCTTAGAGCATTGACAGACACCACATCCCTTGCATGGTGCAATGTTGAGTTTGTCAGGTTCAATGATTTCAATTTCATTCTTTTCTGATGCTCCTTTTATAAATGCATTGATTGCTGTCAGCGTGTTTCCTTTTCTGGCACTTCCATTAATGATTACAATTTTCATGCGTGTATCCTCCAACTTCCGATTTCATGATATCATTTCTAATACAGATTTTACCGTATTTTTCAGATTCAGTCCATCTTTTAATCCCAGTCGATAGAAAAATTCTTCTGTTTCTGCTCCACTGCTAAAAATTGCATTACAGTATTCCGTAATCACTTCTTCCTGTTCTTGGGATAACGTTTCCAGTAATTTCTGGTATTTCTTATCAATCTCACTTACTGGCTCTTTATCCTGCTTTAACTTCCATTCTGAATATGCTTTCCCCATATGCTCTGTAATTGTCAGATTCACAAATTCCTGCACTTCCTCGGATATGGTGCTCGCAGATTCCTGTTTATCTTTCTTTTTATCATTTGATTTTTCAAGTGTCGTGTCATCAATATAACGAATGATTTCTCGAATATTTGACTTCATCGACTGCAGATATCCTTTCATCAGCACAGCTACTTTTCTAGCATCCGATTTTTCGGTTTCTTTTTCCAGCATATAAAACTCTTCCAGTTCTTTCAGAATATCCATCCCTGCTTTCATCTGAAATTCCACCTCAAGCAAATCATCCATCACTTTATATAATTCTTCCATTGTTTATTTCTGCCTTTCCATATAGCGCCACTATATTTTCCACAATCATCCAAAAATAAATTCCTGTAATCCACATTTCACAACTTCAATTACTGCAACTATCCCCATACCGATATGTGGGAGTAGAACAAACACTACTGTCGTAATAATCGCTGATTTCATTGTCCAGTCCGTACTGATTCCAAACCCAATACTCAAAACTTCTGTCACAACAGAGATTCCGGCTATCAGATAGCAGAATCCAGCAGATAACCCAACCAGGAACACCAGCACAATATTCACCGCTGCAAGTACCAGCCAAACAGGAGCTGCAATAATTCGAAATGGCAGTTTTATCATAAATCTCAACATAATTCTTCCTCCTACTTTGTGCCCAGTGGACACAAGGTTATTTTAGCATATCTGCCAGATATGACTATCTCTTTTTAAACTTCGTGCCCAGTGGGCACAAAGTTCTTACCTGTCTGGAATATCCTTCCCCCAGTACATGTCATGTCGAACTTCAGCATCATAAAACTGATTGATTGTTGCAGGAGCGTTATACAATACCGTCAGCATATACTGCCGGATATTCTTCACTTTGCTTGTACTCCTGTCAAGACTGAAAAACACATACTGGATGTGTTCATACCCGACTTTGAGCAAACGGCTCTTGACCACTTGTGTAGGCACAGCTTCCCCATTGATCTGTTGATATGTCTTTGTCGAACATATTGCATCCAGCATCAGCTCTACCAGCTCTTCTACTCGTCCAGTTCCATAGCTCTGACAAAGGATCTCATATTCGATATTATCATGAATTAACTGTCGATACTCATTTCTCTCCTGTATCCTATCTCTCCCTTTCTCTTGTTCAGATAGATATTGATAAGATTCATTCTCACTAAATTCAGTATAATTATATTCAGTATTATTACAGTTTGTTTTTGAAACTTCTTGAAGTTTGTTTTCTAAACTTCTTGAAGTTTGTTTTTCAAACTCCTTGAAGTTTGTTTTTGAAACTTCTTGAAGTTTATTTTTCAAACTTCCTGAAGTTTGTTTTTCAAACTTCTGTGTATTTACGGGCTTTTCCGGCTCTTTTTTCGCATATTCTTCTATTTCTGTCTCTGTATTTTCTTTTCTCTCTGCTACATTTTCCGGTGTTTCTTCCGAATCAAAGATTGCTGGCTCATCTGGATATTCTGTCAGGCTGAAATTTTTCACGTAAATAACATTTGTTTTTCCAAGTCCGATTCGCCTCTTCTCAATCAATCCAATCCCTTTTTCCTGATCCAGCTCTTTTAGACAATTCACAGCCTTATTCCTGCCACAGTTAAGCATTTCCATAATCTCTTCCACCGAAAAGAAAATATATGCCCTGTCCTCTTCATCAAACCACCGGTTCTTGATGGACAGTGACATCCGGTCTAACATCAGTCCGTACAGCACCTTTGCTTCGCAGGAGAGATTTTTAAAATATTCACTTGTAAACAGCAGTTTGGGAATACGATAAAAACTGTACATATCGCATTCCATTCCTTGAAAATAATGGAATGTTGCTCTTATACTCATGACACATCCCTCCCTTCGTACTTATCAATGATTCTGATTGCTCCATTCCTCCAAAAGCTGACATATAACAGTCCGTATCTTCTGTTCATCATACTCTGGAGGAAAATACTTCTTAATTTCATCCTGTTTTAATGTTACCGTTGTTTTCTTTTTACGCTCTCCTATAACCAGGAGCCGCACAATCTCTTTTGTCAGCGTTTTTTCTTCTCGATGTTGCCTTATTTTTTTTGCCTGTTCCAGACTTGGATATTTTCCGGTACTCTCATGCACTTCCTCCACCATCTCCTGTTCTGGAACCGTAAGGTAGGAAAGCTCTACACCTACCTGCAATCCGATCACATCACGATCTACTGCGTTTAATAGGTCATTCATCAGATAAGTAAGCCGGATATAGCGATACACCTGCCTTGCACTGTCATTTGCGTTCTTTCCAATGTCTTTCGCACTGATACCGCCTGATGTTCCCTGATGATTCATTGCTTCCATCTTCATACGGTAAGCAAATGCCTTTTCACTTGGGAGTATATTAGGTCTCTGCAGATTGCTGTCTACCATCGCACGGACAGCTGTATCTTGATCCATATTTCTGATAATAACCGGAACCTCTTTAAGACCAGCAAGTTGTGCCGCATGTCTCCTTCTGTGACCGGCGATGATTTCATATTCACCATCACCCAGCGGTCGTACCAGTAATGCTGTAAGAATTCCCTCTTCTTTCACACTTTCCACCAGTTCCGCCATTGCCTCATCATCATTTACTTGAAATGGATGGTTCTCGAAAGAATGTAAATGCTCAAGTGAAACCTGCTGGATATCGTTCGTTTCTTCTCCTCCTCCAAGTAATTCATCATAAGATGTCAGTTTTATCTTCGATGCACTTCTACCTTTCATCCAAAAGCACCTCCTGTGTCATCTGCCAATATGCAGCCGCTACTTTTCCTTTTGGATCATGCTCAAATATGCTGATTCCTTCCGCACTGATTTCAGCTGCTCGTACTGAAAATGGAATACTCTGTGGAAAAATCTTAATCTGGTTTCCATATGTATCAAAAATCAGATCAGATATATCTCTTGCATAGTTCGTTCGGTTATCCACCATTGTGATCAATATACCTCCAATTTTCAGTTGTTTGTTAAGCTGTCTTCGCACCTTTCCTATCGTCCGTATCAGCTGTTCTAGACCCTTTACAGGAAGATAAGCCGCCTGGACAGGTATAATAACTGCATCGACACTGGCAAGTGCATTGATCGTCAGCATTCCAAGTGATGGCATACAGTCAATCAATATATAGTCGTATTCTTCTCTCATTCTTTCTATATATTGTTTTAAGACAAGTTCCCTGCTCATAATATTTACAAGTGAAACTTCCATTCCAGAGAGTTCGATGTTTGCCGGAATCAAATCAATTCCTTCCTGGTGATGTAAAATTCCCAGTGTATTTTCAAATAGTTCATCTTCTACAATCTTTGTCAGAATAGTAGCCAGTGTGATTGGTAATTCATCTGGGTTATGATACCCAAGACTTGCTGTCATACTTCCCTGCGGATCATTGTCAATCACAAGCACTTTCTTCCCTGCTTTTGCAAGTCCGACTGCCAGATTCACGCAACTTGTTGTCTTGCCAACCCCGCCTTTTTGTGAACACAATGCCAGCACTTTACAATCCTTCATTACTTTCTCTTCCATCCTTTTTATCCTCCCATAAATAACTTGAACCTTTCAGCATCCATAATGCTGCTTCCAAAAATGCAAGATACCGTTCTGTCATACTATCAAGAACCGGTTCTGAAATAACTGGTTTTTCAGACTTCAAATCTTTTGCCACATCCTCCAAAACCAAACTCATTTCCTTCATTTCTGACCGGATAATCTCAATTGTTTCTTTCTTTCCAACAACACATACATGATTGTAAATGCATGATCGGACGATATAATCCTGTTTTTTCATTCCGCTCACTTTCACTCGTTCTTCAATTGTTGCTTTTTCATAAGAATTCACCCGAAAAGAAATGGTCGTTGTGTTGTGTTTTCCATGTCTGTCACCAGCCATCGCTTATTCCTCCTCTTCCTCATGTTTCTTATCTAGCAAACCTGCTAATTTACTCTGTGTAGACGGATACAGATGTGAATAAGTGTTCAACGTGGTTTCCACCTTTTCATGTCCAAGGCGTTCTGCAATCTCCAATGGAGCCACCCCCATATCAACCAGCATACTGGCATGGGAATGGCGGAGATCATGAAGTCGTATCCGCTTTACACCAGACCGCTCGATTCCGGTAGCCATACAATGTTCCATATGCGATTTGGTAAACCGAAAAAGTCTTTCCTTTTTCATAATTCCATACAAATGACTGCAATACTCCCTAAATTCCTCTGCAAGAAAATCCGGCATCGTAATCACACGGATACTCTTTGGAGTTTTCGGCTGCGTGATCATATCCTTTCCTTTCAGTCTCTGATAAGATTTATTGATTGATATGGTTTTCTCTTCAAGATTGATGTCATTATAAGTAAGTGCAAGCAATTCACCGATACGCATTCCGGTCCAGTACAACAAAAGAAACGCCATTCTTGTCTCCGGCTTATCACTTACTGTTTCCAGAAAAGCATTGAACTCTTCCTGCATCCAGAAGTCCTTCGGTTCTCCTTTACTCTTGCCAATCGCTCCTGCCTTCCTGCAGGGATTATCCTGCAGGTTATAATACCGCATTGCATAATTGAAGATTGCAGTCAGCTGGCAGTTCACTGTTTTCAGATAAGTAGGAGAATATCCTTTTCCATTCTTATCCTTATACGTCAGCAACTCATTCTGCCATGCACGGACGTCTGCCACCGTAATTTCACTGAGAATCTTCTTTTCAAAATAAGGCTTGATTTTCAGGTCAATAATATATCGCTTCGTGTACATAGTGTTTTCTCTGAGACGGACATCCATATCTTTGTAATAAATCTCCAGAAAATTTCCAAATTCAATATCCACACCCTGGCTCTGCTGTTGCAGGAAATCTCTTTCCCATTCCTTAGCTTCACCCTTGGTCCTGAATCCTCTTTTCTGTTTTCTTTTCCGATTTCCCTGCCAGTCTTTGTAATAGACCTGTACTTTCCAGTTTTTTCCTTCTTTGTAAACCCCCATTGCTAATCCTCGACTTTCATGCCATAAATCTTTTCTGCCAGGAATTTCGTAGAGATTTTTCCAGCTACTACAATATAGCCTTTTGCCTTCAATTCTTTGTTGTATTCTCGCATCAGACTATATGCATAAGTTTTTGAAACTCCAAGAATTGCACACACATCATCCACATCCATATACATTTTTTCCTGCATCATACTCATACCGCTTTATCCTCCTTCAAATACTGCTCAACATGTTCCAGACCATAGATCTTGTCCTCTACATAGCGGGTTGGCACCCGACCGAGAATCACATAATAGTTCTTGCTTGCCAGATCGGCATTCATTCTTTCCACTACCCGGTAAGCAAACGAAACTGATAATCCAAAGAGTTCTGCAATGTCTTCCACTGATAAATACATTTTTCTCTTACGCATGAAACCATTCCTTTCCCTCTTCCTGTGGAATCTCACAAGTATCTTCTACTCCGTAGAAACGCTTCACAAAATACTTTGTCGGAACTTTTCCTCTAAGCGTCAGGTAGCCCTGTTCTTCCAGTTCCTTGTTCAGATTTCCGATGATTTCATAAGCCGATGTCTGTTTTACTTCCAGAAGTTCACATATATCGGCTGCCTTTAAAAATAATTTATTCTGCATAATCAGTACCTCCTGTGTTTTGAATATTTATCTCTTCATATACTCTGTACTGGCAGATGCAAAATCGGACATCATTTTCCGAAATTTATCAAATTTTCTTGTTTTTTAATTCTCCATCAGTGTGATTACTGTGTCATGGAGTTTAAGCTCATCGAAAGTAAAGAACCTTTCTGTGGTATCTGTTTTCTAAATGCAGGCAACAAAAAAACAGTCTGCCTTGACGAAAATCACTTCAATCAAAACAAACTGTTCTTCATATTTACTCTAATTTTATTTTATGAGAATAACCGATTTCACGAAATTTGCAGGTGAATCTGGAATATAAACAAGAGAAAAAAATAATTTTTAAACTCCATTTGCACTCCATTTGGTCTTTTCGACACCCCGCAAAGCCTTTATTTATGGGCTTTTCCGCGATTTTTCAAGCTACTCAAACTCTATCGTTCCCGGCGGTTTACTCGTCAGATCATAGAATACTCTGTTAACCCCACGAACTTCATTGATAATTCTGCTCATTACTTTATCAAGTACTTCATACGGAATCTTCGCTGCCTCAGCAGTCATAAAATCTACCGTATTCACTGCACGAAGTGCAACTGCATAATCGTAAGTTCTCTCGTCACCCATAACACCAACGCTTCTCATGTTGGTCAGGGCTGCAAAATATTGTCCGATGCTGCGGTCAAGTCCCGCGTTTGCAATCTCTTCTCTATAAATTGCATCTGCATCCTGTACGATCCGTACTTTTTCAGCCGTTACTTCTCCGATGATACGGATTCCAAGTCCCGGTCCCGGGAATGGCTGACGGAATACAAGCTTCTCCGGAAGTCCAAGTTCAAGACCTGCCTTGCGGACTTCATCTTTGAAGAGATCACGAAGTGGTTCAATGATTTCTTTGAAATCAACATACTCCGGAAGTCCTCCTACGTTGTGATGAGACTTGATCACTGCTGATTCTCCGCCAAGTCCGCTTTCTACAACGTCCGGGTAAATCGTTCCCTGTGCAAGGAATTCTACTGCACCGATCTTCTTTGCTTCTTCTTCAAAAATACGGATAAATTCTTCTCCGATAATTTTACGCTTTGCTTCCGGTTCTGTAACTCCGGCAAGCTTGCTGTAGTATCTTTCCTGTGCATTGACACGGATAAAGTTCAGGTCAAACTGACCATTCGGTCCAAATACTGCCTCAACTTCATCGCCTTCATTCTTACGAAGAAGACCGTGATCTACAAATACGCAGGTAAGCTGTTTGCCGATTGCTCTGGAAAGCAGTCCTGCTGCCACAGAGGAATCAACTCCGCCTGAAAGCGCAAGAAGTACTCTTCCGTCCCCAACTTTTTCACGGATTTCCTGGATGGTATTTTCAACAAATGCATCCATCTTCCATTCGCCGACACATCCACAGACATTCTTTACAAAGTTGTTGATCATCTTGGTTCCTTCCGGTGTATGAAGCACTTCAGGATGGAACTGGATTGCATAAAGCTTTTCTGCTGCATTTTCTGCTGCTGCTACCGGACAGTCTGCTGTGTGTGCAGTAATCTCAAATCCCGGTGCCACCTGCGAAATATAATCAAAATGGCTCATCCAGCAGGTTGTTGTTGCAGATACATTTTCAAATACTTTGGAATCTTTCTTGTCGATGATGACTTCTGTCTTACCATATTCTCTGACGTCAGCTTTTTCAACTTTTCCGCCAAGTACGTGAGACATAAGCTGTGCACCATAACAAAGACCAAGTACCGGAATGCCAAGCTTAAAGAGTTCTTCAGAATAAGTCGGTGAATCCGGTTCATAACAGCTATTCGGTCCTCCTGTCAGGATAATTCCCTTCGGGTTCATTGCTTTAATCTTTTCGATATCAATCTTATAAGAATAAATTTCGCAATATACATTACATTCCCTGACACGTCTTGCGACAAGCTGGTTATACTGTCCACCAAAGTCAAGTACAATCACTAATTCGTTCTTCAAGGTTTTCCTCCTGTAAAATACGATCCTTTCAGACCGCTTTTTCTATTTATTGCTTTTATATTTTATTATAGTAGAGCTCTGGATGTTTTACAAGCATTTTCTATCGCCCGAACCAAAGTTTGAACTCTGGTCTGCAATTAAAACTCATATTCAGGCATCATCTTTCTAACACAAATGACAACTTTCTTCTGTATTTACACAATTGCCCCATGTTTCCACTTCCCATTAAAGTACCGGATAACAAAACAGATTGCACGTACTATCCAGTCGATCACCATTGCAATCCACACGCCAAATACTCCCAGTCCCATATATTTTCCTACCAGATAACTGAATCCGATCCGGAAAATCCACATCGACACAATCGATGTATACATACAGGCTTTTGCATCTCCTGCCGCACGATACGCTGCTGGAAGAGCAAATGAAAGTGGCCAGATAATCATTGCACTGATTCCATGGAAATGAATAATATTTGTTGCTGCCGCTGCTGTCTGATCTGACAAATTGTATGCTTTCAAAATCAATGGAAGTGCAAGGAAAATAAGTGCTACCGTTCCCACCATTGCCACATAAATGATCGCAAGCAGTTTTTTCAGATAGTAACGTACCTGTTCATAGTCATTTGCGCCGACGCACTGGGAAATAACTGTCGTAATTGCCAGCGAGATCGCCATTCCAGGAAGAATCTGGAACAGCGCAATCGCATTGGAAACTGCATTTGCCGCAATTGCATAAGTACCGAAGGTTGAAACCAGACTCAGCACTAAAATTTTGCCCAGCTGAAACATACTGTTTTCCAGACCATTGGGAACCCCAATTGCAAGTATTTTCCGTATCATTCTTCCATCAAACCGGATTTTCAGTGTACGCTCAATATGCAAGATACGTGTCTGATTGCAGAGCAACACTGTTATCACTATCGCGGCAACCATTCTGGAAATCAGTGTCGGTATTGCAACACCCGCCGTTCCGATCCGTAATCCGAACACAAGAATTGCATTTCCGGTTACATTAATCGCATTCATCAAAAGCGATACCCGCATGGATACCTGCGAATTCCCCATCGCACGGAAAATTGCTGCCCCACCATTATATAACGCGATAAATGGAATCGAAGCTGTTACAATTAGCAGATAAATATCTGCATGTCCTTTTACTTCCGCTGTAATGTGACCAAATACCTGATTCAGAATTATATCTTTTCCAAAGTAAACCAATATCATGATCGCAACCGCACTAAGACTCACAAACCATACCAGCTGTGTAGCCGCTTTACATGCTGATTTTTCATCTTTCCTGCCAATATACTGTCCGGCAACAACTGCTCCACCAGTCGCCAGTGCTGCAAAAATATTGATGATCAGAATCATAATATTGTCAACCAGCGACACGCCCGACACAGCTGCTTCTCCAACATTTGCAACCATAATAGAATCTGCCATCCCAACAAAAACTGCCAATAACTGCTCGATTACCAAAGGTCCGATCAGATTTGCCAGTTCCCGATTGGAAAACAGATAATGACTTCGATCCTGTTTTTGTTTCGTTTTCCCCATTCTTCTCTTTTCCTGTCCCTTCTCTTTTGTATATCCCCGTTTTCTCTATTATATACTGTAAAAATGTAATACACCATCTTTTTGCAAAGAAAAGGATTTTTTATGCGTGCTGATGCAGGTACTTTTCTCTGGTAGCAAGTCCGCCCCGGATGTGCCGTTCCGATTTGTTCAGATCCAGAACTTTTCGCGCCTCACCTGCAAGAGATGGGTTGATCTGGAGAAGACGTTCTGTTACATCTTTATGTATCGTACTCTTACTTACCCCAAACGCCACCGCCGTCTGCCTCACCGTCGCCTTATTTTCAATAATATAATAAGCAATCTCAACCGCTCTCTCCTCAATATAATCTTTCATAAAAACCCCTGCATAGTTTGTTTTTTTACAATCTATGCAAAGGCGAAGGGATGTATGTCTGATTGAACTTCCTTCAAAAATATCTCATTCAATTTCTCCCAACTTACCTTTTTTTCTTCCCCTAATTTTCCCGCTTTCTCTCTCAATCCTGCTATTTCACTCTCCAGAATCCACTGACCTGCCAGTAATATTTTACCATGCTCTTTTTCTTCTATTTCATGAAGTTTTTGTATTATTATTTTTTCCATCAGCTTCCCCTGCTTTTCCTTTCTAGCCTATAGCTGCACGCGGCGTGCAGTCAAAGGCTTTTATTTTGGAATTCTGGTTATCTTCTCCATCCTTCCTTGAAAGGGCATGTTTTTTTCGCGAATTCTCCAGATTGACTTTCCCCTCCTCATAAGTTATCCTTATCATAGTACGCCATGCTGACATATTTACAGCACTGGTGAATTTTATTATTTTTACAGGTAAGGATTTGAGAAAATGAGTAAAACAAAAACAATCGACCTGACTTCCGGGCCGATTCTAAAGACGCTGGCAGAGCTGGCGCTTCCGATCATGGCTTCCTCGCTGCTGGGGACAGCCTACAATATTACGGACATGGCATGGATCGGCATGCTGGGTTCCAAAGCCGTTGCCGGGGTGGGCGTTGGGGGAATGTACGTCTGGCTCTCACAAGGGCTCGTGGCACTTCCGCGAATGGGCGGACAGGTCAATGTCGCACAGGCCTGCGGACGCGGAGACTATGAACAGGCACGGGGATATGCCGCTTCCGCTCTGCGACTTACATTTTTACTGGGAATTTTATTTGCTGCAGTATGTATCGTGTTTATTCATCCGCTGCTCGGCTTTTTTAACCTCGGAGATGCAGAAACTTATACCGCTGCGAAATTATATACACTGATCACCTGCGGACTGATTCTGTTTTCATTTTTGAATCTGACTCTGACCGGACTTTCTACTGCGCAGGGAGATTCCAAGACACCGCTTATGGCAAATCTTCTTGGACTGGTTGGTAATATGATCCTGGATCCGATTCTGATTCTCGGATTTGGACCATTTCCAAGGCTTGAGGTTGTTGGTGCTGCAGTTGCTACCGTGACCTCGCAGATACTGGTTCTGATCGTCATGCTGATTCGGATTATGCACTCTGATCTGGAACCAAATATTCTGCAAAACATGCATGTACTATCGCGTTTCCCTGCAAAATACTACATCAGTATTTTTAAAATTGGATTTCCGACAGCAGTACAAAGCAGTATTTACTGCATGATTTCCATGATTCTCACACGAATGGTTTCTGCATTCGGGGCAGGTGCCATTGCCACACAGCGAGTCGGCGGACAGATTGAATCTGTTTCATGGAACACTGCTGACGGCTTTGCTGCTGCGTTAAATGCTTTCGTTGGTCAGAACTACGGTGCAAAGAAACCAGACCGTATTCGGAAAGGATATAATATTTCATTTAAAATCCTCGCTGTCTGGGGACTCATTGTAACCGGTGCTTTCGTATTCCTGCCAGGACCGATTGCTTCCCTTTTCTTCCACGAAAAAGATGTTCTGGCGATTGCGATCAACTATCTGATCATCATCGGATTCAGCGAAACCTTTATGACCATTGAGCTTATGACCATCGGCGCACTTTCCGGTCTTGGTATGACAAAGCTTTGCAGTATCATCAGCATTGTCCTCACCAGTGCCAGAATCCCACTTGCCATGATCCTCACTCAAACCAGCCTCGGTCTGAATGGTGTATGGTGGGCACTTACAATTACCTCTATCACCAAAGGAATTGTTTTCTACTTCACCTTCCACCACACCAGCAGACACCTACCTGACGCTAATGACAATTAATTTAACTACCCACCTTTTTTATTTTTTCCTGTTTTGTTTATTTCTTCTTCATATTTTTTTGATTTTTTTTAGAGTTTGAACATATTTCTGTCACAAATTATCTGTATACTAATAATCAGATAGTTGATAAAGCAACTATCTCCCCCTCATAAAGTAGAAGCAGTCAGAATTCTGATTGCTGCACTTTACTCTCATTCCTTTTAGATAACAATAAAAACACCAAGAACCTCTCCATTATGGAGAGGTTCTTGCGTTGTGGATTTTTTTAATATTCTATAAACCTATCATTTTTATATTTTTAATCAGATTTTATAATTTCTTAACACTTTTGACACATTTTCATCGTATAGTAATAAATGGATAGTTGGGAAACAACTATCTCCCCCCTCATAAAGTGAGCGCAATCGGGCATGCCCGATTGCCGCACTTTGATTTTTACAGAATATTATTCTGGGACGAAGGTTATCCTCCGTCCCATATTTTATTTGTAAATGCAGTACCGTGTGCCCGGATATCTACCTGCACAGAACGTTAGTCACGGCCATTCATCATCAAATGAACTCAAACCTTTTACGACCTTGCACGAATGTCTCTCTGGTACATCATACTTTTTATCCTCAATTACCGGAAAGGATTTATTATGAAACGCCCTACTTTACATAAACTGATTTTTTCAATTCTTTTATTTGCCATAAGTTTCCTTGCTCTTTTCATCAGCCACAAAAGCTCTGCATTCGCGGATTGGTATTCTTCCACCATTTACCCGCTTTTCGTTTCGTCCATCGGACGCTTTTTCGGAATCTTCCCATTTTCTGTTTCTGAAATTGGATTGTATATTTTTGTCATTCTTCTGTTTCTTTCCTTGATCCGGATGCTGGTCAGCTCCATTTACAAAATGTATGCCAAAAAAAAGACCCCGGCCTGGCTCGGCTACGGTTCCTCACTCCTGCTTCTCTGCGGATGTCTGTTTACCATTTATACTTTTTTCTGCGGAATCAACTACGGACATACTTCATTTGCAGAAAAATATCACCTGGAATCCGGTCAGTATACTCTGGCTGAACTGACCTCTTTATGCAACGAACTGACTGATCAGTTAAATGCACTTTCTGATTCTTTAGACCGGGATTCTGACGGTCTTGCTGATATGGGTAAGGATCTGCAGGATCGTGCACGGGCTGCTATGTTCTCCCTCGGTACTACCTACCCTGAACTTTCCGGATACTATCCACAGCCAAAAGGTCTTTTATTTCCGGCTTTTCTCTCGGTACAGAATCTTTCCGGGATCTATTCACCATTTACCATTGAGGCAAACTATAACTCCGCAATGGTTTCCTACAATCTTCCATTTACCATCTGTCACGAACTTTCGCATCTGCGTGGATTTATGCAGGAGGAAGAAGCAAATTTTATCGGTTTTCTCGCCTGTGTAAATGCCGACGATACCGCCTTCAACTACAGCGGCTATCTTCTTGGCTGGATCTACGCAACCAATGAACTTTACGAAGTCGACTACGACACCTTTAAGGAAATCTACAACAGGCTTTCTGACAATGTAAAGGCAGATCTTTCGGCTAACAGCAGCTTCTGGAAGCGATATGACAGCAAGGTCGCCGAAGTATCTGGTCAGATCAATGACCACTATCTGAAAGCAAATGGCCAAAGTGACGGGATAAAAAGTTATGACCGGATGGTTGATCTGATGATCACCTGGTTCCGGTCAAAATAATTCTTTCTTATAAAGTTTACTCTTTCTCTCCAGCCTGAAACAGCATTTCTTTCAATACGTTTGCCGCCATGCTGTGAGGGCTGCTCTTATCTTCCACAAAACAGATTTCTCTTACCGGTGGTTCTTCCAATAGTGGAACCTGAATGACAATGCCTTGCTCGATCACTTCCTGTGCAAGCGGTTCCGGAATAAACCCGATTCCCAGATTCTGTCTTACCATCGGCAGAATCTGATCGATGGTTGCTGCTTCGGTATCTGCCGTCATTGCAATTCCATGCTCCAGAAAAAATCTGGTATAAAAATCATAAGTTGACGTGTTTTTCCCAAGGCAGATAAATGGATACTCCACCAGCTTTTTCAAACTTACCGGTTCTTTAAACATATCTTTGTACGCCGCATTCGCAACCAGAATTTCTTTAAATGAAAGAAGCGGAATTGCCTTTAAAGGCTTTTTCACCTCTGCCGGTGTAGATGCTACCGCAAAATCTGAAAGTCCGTTTCGAACCGTCTGTATCGCCTGTGGTGCTGTATAACTCGAAATGCGAAGTCTGATTTTAGGATACTTTCTTCTAAACTCTCCCAGCACCGGAAGCAGAAGCAAATGCAATGCAATCTCACTTACCCCGATCGTTACGGTTCCCTGTTCCAGCTTCTTTTCATTTTCAAGCTCTAGCTCTGCTGCATGCAGATGATCGTATGCAATTGCAACATGTGAATAAAGCCGTTCTCCCTCCGGTGTAAGCTCTGCTCCCCGGTTAGACCGGATAAATAATCTGCATCCAAGCTGACTTTCCAGATTGTGGATTGCCCTCGTTACATTCGGCTGATTACTCATCAGGATTGTCGCCGCCTGTGAGAAACTTTTATACTTTGCCGCATAATAAAAAATACGGTAATAATCATAGGTAACTTCCATCTTCCTGCTCCTTGTTCCGTATATCTCCGGCATATCCAGTGCCGCCTTTAACTGAACGGAATCGTAACCGGTGTACAGTCAAATTTTTCAAAATAACTGTCGGCCAGATGTTCCTCTTCGCCTTCGATCAGAAGATGCATCTTCTCTCCCATTCTTATCGTCATCAGTCCCACGATCGATTTGGCATCGATCTCGAAACGTCCTGTCACATCCTTTACCGTAATATCTGCATTCATCTTCTGGCAAACATTACAAAAAGTCATCAATTGTCCTGTAGTCATAAAACGTATATTCTTCTGTACCATAATAGGTCAACCCTCCGCAAGTCTTTTTTTCCTGATGTCTAGTTTACACAATATCGTACAATTTGAGAAATGTCTCTTTGAAATGTCTGATATGTCATTTGAACATATCAGTTGTTTCTTTATTTTACATACTACATAGCAGTTTGTCAACACTATCTGTCATTTAAATTTCTATATTCTCGATACTCTGCCAGTGGCATATATGCCGGACGAATAATCTTATCCACATTGATCAGCTCTTCCAGACGATGTGCACTCCATCCAACAATTCGCGCTGCGGCAAAGATCGGCGTATAAAGCTGCTCCGGAATTCCAAGCATATGGTAAACCAGTCCGCTGTAAAAATCGACATTTGCATTTACTCCTTTATACATCTTTCTTTTTTCGGCAATGATTTCCGGTGCCATATGTTCCACTTTCTCATAAAGTGCGTATTCTTTATCGTATCCTTTTTCATGTGCAAGCTGAGCCACAAATTTCTTGAAAATCTCAGCACGTGGATCAGATACTGAATAAATCGCATGACCCATTCCATAGATCAGACCTTTTTTATCAAACCTCTCCCTTGCAAGCAGACCTTCCAGATATGCTCTTACCTCATCGTCATCTTCCCAGTCTTTGACCTCTTCTTTCATATCAGCAAACATCTGCGTCACTTTGATGTTCGCACCGCCGTGCTTCGGACCTTTTAACGATGCCATTGCAGCAGAAATTGTAGAATAGGTGTCTGTTCCGGACGAAGTGACAACGTGGGTAGTAAATGTAGAGTTGTTTCCACCACCGTGATCCATATGCAGCACAAGTGCCATATCCAGGATCCTTGCTTCCAGCTCCGTATACTGTCGGTCTTCACGAAGCATCATCAGAATATTTTCCGCGGTGGACTTCTGCGGATCCGGTGCATAGATGTACATATCCTGACCCTGACGATAATTGTATGCATGATATCCGTAGACCATCAGCATCGGAAATTCACTGATCAGGTTCAGACACTGTCTGAGAACATTCGGGATTGAAGTATCATCAGCTTTTTCATCGTAAGAATACAGATTCAGAATCGCCCTTGAAATATTGTTCATCATATCATGGCTCGGTGCCTTCATAATAACATCGCGCACAAAATTCGGCGGAAGTGTCCTTCTCTCCGTCAGTGTCTCATGAAACCCATCCAGCTGTGCAACCGTCGGAAGTTCACCAAAAAGAAGCAGATATGCAATTTCTTCATATCCAAAATGATCCGCATCCAGGAATCCACGAACCAGATCCTTGATGTTATAGCCTCGATAATACAAATTACCGGCACACGGAACTTCTTCGCCGTTTACAATCTTTTTGGCACATACATCGGAAATATTGGTAAGTCCGGCAAGAACTCCTTTTCCGTTCACGTCACGGAGACCTCTTTTTACATCATGCTTTACAAAAAGTTCTTTGTCGATCCCGGTATTCGCTTCACATAATCCGGCAAGTTCCTTGATTTTCGGCGAAATATCAAACAGAATGCTATCCAGATCTTTCGCACTGTTCACTGAATTTGTCATACACCTACTCCTTTCTGTTAAAGGCTCTGCAAATACTGCAGAAAGTATGAATGAAGGACGGAAACACGCACTTTTAGCATCGTCCCCCGTCCCTTCTTCTTATTTGTAAACTACTTACTACTTGTTGGAAAATATGGTCTCAATGAATCTGCCACACTGCTGATCGGCATTGTCTGAAGCCATACATGTCCCGGTCCTGTAATAACCGTATTAAATAATCCTTCTCCGCCAAAGACAATATTCTTAAGTCCCGGCACAGTCTGGATATCCATCTGGCATGTTACACTCATCGCTGCCAGATAACCGGAATCAATCACGATCTGCTGACCAGGTTGTAATTCGTATTCTACCACATGTCCATCGAATTCTGCAAATACAATTCCATTTCCGGATACCTTCTGCAAGATAAATCCTTCTCCTCCAAATAGTCCTGAAGCCACTTTCTTGTGAAAATGAACAGATATATTTACTCCAGGTTCGCCAGCAAGGAATGCTTTTTTCTGAAAAATATATTCTTGCCCCGGTCCGATTTCAAATGCCTTGATCGAACCCGGAAAGCTGGATGCAAATGCGATCAGTCCATTCCCGCCCTGTGCGGTATAGATATTCTGGAACATCGCTTCTCCAGAGAACATTCTTCCAAATGCTTTTCCAAGTCCTCCATTTGTCGAAGTCTCCATCTTCATATTCGGAGACATCCATGCCATGGATCCCCGCTCTGTGATCATCCGCTCGCCAGCTTCCAGATGGCAGATCACTACCGGAAGGGTATCACCCTTGATTTCATACTTCATGCTCCATTTCCTCCTTTATAATATTAGTCAGTCTGGCAAATTCTTCCAGATCCAGTGCTTCTCCCCGGACACTGCTTCCTTTTCCGAGTTTCTCTATCGCAGCAGTAATGACTTCCTTCGAAAGATTCAGCTCTCCTGAATTCTTAAGGCCATTTGCCAAAGTCTTCCTCCTCTGATTAAAGGATGCCCGTATAAGGCGGAACATCAGCTTTTCATCCATAACCTCTACCGGAGGCTTCTGATGTCTTGTCAGGCGGATTACTGCTGAGCCGACTGCCGGACGCGGCATGAAACAGTTCGGGGGTACATTTGCAACAATATACGGCTCTGCATAATACTGTACAGCAAGTGAAAGTGCACCATAATCCTTTGTTCCCGGTCCTACCTGCATACGGTCAGCCACTTCTTTCTGTACCATAACCGTAATACTCTCAAGCGGCACATGGCTTTCAAATAAGCCCATGATGATCGGTGTCGTTATATAATATGGAAGATTCGCAACCACCTTGATCGGCCGTCCTCCGTTCTTCTCCTTTGCAAGTGCTGCAATATCCACCTTCAGGATATCTTCATTGATGATCGATACGTTGTCATATTCTTTTAACGTGTCTTCAAGAATTGGAATCAGTGCACGGTCTATCTCAACTGCAGTTACTTCTCTTGCCGCACAGGCAAGGTACTGTGTCATCGTCCCGATTCCAGGGCCGATCTCCAATACGTAATCATTCTTTGTGATCTCGGCTGCACGAATGATCTTATCCAGCACATGCTCATCGATCAGAAAGTTCTGTCCAAATTTTTTCTGAAAATTAAAATTATATTTTTGCAGAATCTCAATGGTATTCTGCGGATTTCCAAGTGTAGGTGTTTTCATCTGTTATTCTCCTGATTATTCATTGCCTGCGTCTTAGATGCCGTACAGATCTCTCGCATTTTTCTCTGTCACAGCGATCACTTCTTCCTGACTCATCGCTTTTAACTCTGCAATTTTCTCAGCCACATACCGGATATAAGAAGACTGATTCCGTTTGCCACGGTACGGCTCCGGTGCCATATACGGGCAGTCTGTCTCCAGCACGATCTTCTCGATCGGGATCGCAGCTGCGACATCTTTTAATTTCTTTGCATTCTTAAATGTGACGACTCCACCGATTCCAATATAGAATCCCATCTTCACATATTCTTCAGCCATTTCACGTGAATAGGAATAGCAGTGAATAACTCCGCCAAGCCCCTGTGCATAATTTTTCATGATATACATGGTATCTGCGGCAGCTTCCCTGCTGTGGATAATTACTGGTTTCTTTACTTCTCCCGCGAGCTCCAGCTGGCGGATAAACCACTTCTGCTGTACCTCATGCGGTTCATTATCCCAATAATAATCCAGACCGATCTCTCCGACTGCAACCACTTTTTTGTTACAGCAGAGTTCTTTCATGTGCTGGATCTTATCTTCGTTAAGTTCTCCAACCTCATCCGGATGCACACCGATTGCAGCATAAACATGTGGATACTTTCCGGCAAGTGCCAAAACCTTCTCACAGGATTCATAAGTCGCACTTACATCCACGATCGTTCCAACTCCAAGATCCGGCATCGATTTTAAAAGCTCATCCCGGTTCCCGTCAAACTGTTCATCATCATAATGTGCATGTGTATCAAATATCATTTCCTTCGTCTCGCTTTCTTTTTACTGACTGCTCTAAGATGTTCTAAGTATACCACACATTCTTAGCCGCTGAATAGTCACTTTTTTTACTTGCTTATCCGGTTTCTTCTATGTATACTATAGATAGTGCAAATAGATCACATCTGCAAATGTATGGGGAATATATTTCTGAAGATTCTGATCAGATATTATAGGAGGATTTTAAAATGAAAGTATTTGACACTGTAAACAATGTCGAGCTGGAAGCCGACACAAAGAAACTTGTAGACATTATGGTAGACGGACGCCAGGTTGATGTATACCTGAAAGAAAAGAAGTCTGATGAAGACGGATACATGAGCTGGGATGTAGAGCATTGGTCAGCAATCGATAAAAAGCGTTTCATCCGCTGCTACTCTCTGGAAGGTCGTGTCCTCAGCGAGTCTACTGGTCACAACATCTATGACCTTTACAATGAATTCAAACCGGAAGATGCTTTAAAGGTAGAGCTCAGCTAATCTCTGCTGTATTCTACATAAGACGGTAATGAAATTCTGGACGGGCAGAACTTTCTGTCCGTCTTTTATTGTACAAAAATGTACTCTGATTCTGCACAATGTTACTGTTCACACGATGTGCGACCAGCAACGCATCTCGCCATTTTAAATCGCCTTTGGCGATGGGGCGAGATGCATTCAAGCCAAAACATGCATCCTCCGTGTCAATCAGCGAAGTGATTGACACGGGAGTGAACAGTAACTGCACAATGTCTTTTCTGAGATACTTTTTCATTTCCTCTTGTCAAATCCGGCTTGCCGCGCTATAATTCTACTTGTACAAGTTCATATGTACCAGGGAGCTGGAGATAACTGGCTGAGAGGGGATTTTATCTGTCCCGACCTGTAACCTGATTTGGATAATGCCAACGGAGGGAATGTATACCATGTATTTGATAGAGATGCCTCCGCATCTCTTATTTTTTTACATGACAGATCAGAACACGCTGACAACGTGTTCCGTGATTACGGACAGCAGGAACTCCACTCAGGTGTGGAGTTCCTTTTTTATTTAAAAGGAAGGAGAACTCTACTATGAAACAAAATAATACAACAAAGAAACTCGCACTTGCCGGTGTTCTCACCGCACTTGCAATCGTCGGAAGCTTTATCAGTGTACCGGTTGCCGGAAGCAAATGCGCTCCGGTACAGCATATGGTCAACATTCTTGCCGCCGTAACACTTGGTCCTGCATGGGGCGTCGGCATTGCATTCTGTGCAAGTTTACTCCGCAATCTGCTCGGTCTCGGAAGCCTTATGGCTTTCCCTGGAAGCATGGTCGGTGCTTTATGCTGTGGTCTTGTTTACAAAAAATGCCACATCTTAAGTCTTACCTGCCTTGCCGAAGCGATCGGAACCGGATTCCTTGGCGCACTTGCCGCTTATCCGGTTGCTTTGTATCTGATGGGAATTGCGCCGGCAGGACTTTTCGTTTATGTCGTTCCATTCCTTATTTCCACTGTCGCAGGAAGCATCCTTGCGTTCATCCTGATCACAGTTCTGGAAAAAGGCGGCGTTATGTCACAGATCAAAGAAGCATAATCATCATTCATTCTTACAGCACTCTGCTGTAAATGAAACCGCGTTACACCGGGGACACCACCTTGTATCGCGTTATAAAAGGCAGAGATTTTCAAATAAAATCCTGTTCATTGCCGGAAATTTTCCGACAAAGGCGTTAGCAATTCTATCATTCCGAACTGGAAGTGTACCCATCAGGCTGTGTCTGGTTTTTTTCGTGTACGCTGTCCGTGTTTTGCTGACGCCAGATTTTTGTGATACTCACATACAAATGATGTTGGGGCAAAAGATATTTTGACCCCTTTGATACCAGATTGCTACGTGCTTTTGACCCTGGTATCAGACAAATAAGAAACGGAGGCAAAACAACATGAGAAATTACACAACCCAGATGGACGCTGCCAGAAAAGGAATTCTGACTCCGGAAATCGAAACCGTAGCAAAAAAGGAACATATGCCTGTTGAAAAGATGATGCAGCTTGTCGCAGAAGGCAAGGTTGCTATCTGTGCCAACAAGAACCATACCTGCCTTGACCCGGAAGGTGTCGGAAGTATGCTCCGTACCAAGATCAATGTCAACTTAGGCGTTTCCCGCGACTGCAAAGATTATGATATTGAAATGCAGAAAGTTATGAGTGCCGTTAATCTCGGTGCAGAAGCAATTATGGATCTTTCCAGCCACGGTAATACCCAGCCATTCCGTCAGAAGCTGACACACGAGTGCCCGGCTATGATCGGAACTGTACCGGTCTATGACAGTGTTATTCATTATCAGAGAGACCTGGCAACTCTTACTGCACAGGATTTTATTGATGTTGTCCGTCTTCATGCTGAGGATGGCGTGGACTTCGTCACACTTCACTGTGGAATCACAAGAAAAACCATCGAACAGATCAAAAAACATAAACGTAAAATGAACATTGTAAGCCGTGGCGGAAGTCTTGTCTTTGCATGGATGTGCATGACCGGAGAAGAGAACCCATTCTATGAGCATTACGATGAAATTCTCGACATCTGCGAAGAATATGATGTAACTATTTCTCTTGGTGATGCCTGCCGTCCGGGATGTCTTGCTGATGCAACAGATGTATGCCAGATTGAAGAACTTGTCCGCCTCGGAGAACTGACCAAACGTGCATGGGATCATAATGTACAGGTTATGGTAGAAGGACCTGGACATGTGCCGCTGGATCAGGTTGCTGCCAACATGAAAGTACAGCAGAGTATCTGCATGGGCGCACCGTTCTATGTACTTGGACCTCTTGTTACTGATATCGCTCCTGGATATGACCATATCACAGCTGCCATCGGTGGAGCTGTTGCCGCTATGAGCGGAGCTGCTTTCCTTTGCTACGTTACACCGGCAGAACACCTTGCTCTTCCAAACGTAGAAGATACCAAACAGGGAATCATTGCTTCTAAGATTGCAGCCCATGCCGCTGATATTGCAAAAGGTATCCCGCATGCACGTGATATCGATGACAAGATGGCAGATGCACGCCGTGTTCTTGACTGGGATGCACAGTACGCCTGCGCTCTCGATCCTGAAACAGCAAAGGCAATCCGTGACAGTCGTAAACCAGAAGATGACCACAGCGATACCTGCAGTATGTGCGGAAAATTCTGTGCTGTAAGAAGTATGAACAAAGCACTTGCCGGAGAATATATTGATATTCTGTAAACTTAAAGATTGCTTGCAAAAAAAGAGAATCGGAAATTATCCGGTTCTTTTCTTTTTCACTAATTTTCGCTCTATTTGTTCTACAAAATATAGCACTTTGCCAGTGGTAAATTTTCGGGTTTGATGTATAATGATTACACAGCAAAAAGGATACAACGGGAGGGAAAGGTTTATGAAAAATAAAATAATGTGGAAAGATGTTACTCTTATTGTACTTGCTATTCTCCTTATTTTTTCGATGTGCAGAATACATACACTCAAACAGTCGAACAAAAAACTGTACTCACAAAATCTGGAGCTGAATCACCAGCTTGCCACACTGAAAGAAAAGAATACAGGTTTAGAATCAAAGCTGAACAGCGAAGAAAGTATCACAGATGAAAAAAAATCAGACAATTCTCAACATTAAAAATTGAGGAGAAGTTTCCAGATCCTGGATTCTTCTCCTCGTTTTTATTTATCCAATCATTTAATTAACAGATCTCTGCTCCTGCCGGCATCTTCTTCTCCGGTGTCATCAGCGCAAGATTACCATCTGCATCTTCTGCGCAGAGCAGCATACCTTCTGAAAGCACTCCGGCGAGTTTTGCAGGTTTCAGGTTCACAAGAACCATAACCTTCTTACCTACCATTTCTTCCGGTGTATAGTGTGCTTTGATTCCGGAAACGATCTGTTTTACCTGACTTCCGATCTTAACCTGTGAGCAGAGAAGCTTCTTGGATTTCTTGACTGCTTCGCAGGAAATGATCTCGCCTACCTGGAACTGCATCTTTTCAAAATCTTCAAAAGTGATCTCCGGTTTTGCTTCGATGTCGATTCCTTCTTCTTCCTCTTCCTTTTCTTCTTTAACCTTTGGATGAAGCTCTTCTACTTTTTTCATGACTTCTTCCAGGTCGAGTCTCTGGAACAGGATTTCCGGTTTTTCTACCACATGTCCGCCACCAAGCTGTGCCAGGATCTTTTCAGCTGTTTCCGGCATGAAAGATTCAAGCAGTTTTGCACCTTCGGAAATGCTTTGGATCAGATTCCACAGAACTGTTTCCAGACGATCCTTCTTGTCTTCTTCTTTTGCCAGTGCCCACGGCATGGTCTCATCGATATATTTGTTGCAGCGTTTGAACAGATTGAAGATTTCTGTGATTGCATCTGCCACACGCAGCTCGTTCATTTTTGCTTCTACTGCCTTTGGTGTATTTTCTGTCACAGCTTTCAGATCTGCATCTACTTCTTCTGCCACACCTTTATCAGTAACAGTACCGCCAAAATATTTGTTTGTCATAGAAATGGTACGATTTACAAGGTTTCCAAGTGTATTGGCAAGATCGGAATTCAGTCTTTCTACCATCAGCTCCCAGGAGATTACGCCATCATTTTCAAACGGCATTTCATGCAGCACGAAGTAACGGACCGCATCTACGCCAAAGAAATCTACGAGTTCATCTGCATAGAGTACATTTCCTTTTGATTTACTCATCTTTCCATCGCCCTGAAGAAGCCACGGATGTCCAAATACCTGCTTCGGAAGCGGAAGTCCAAGTGCCATCAGGAAGATCGGCCAGTAAATCGTATGGAAACGGATGATATCTTTTCCGATCAGATGAAGGTCTGCCGGCCAGTTCTTATTGAACATTTCATCGCTTTCACCATCACAGTGATATCCGATACCAGTGATATAGTTTGTAAGTGCATCAAGCCATACATAGACTACGTGCTTCGGATCAAAGTCTACCGGAATTCCCCATTTAAAAGAAGTTCTGGATACACAAAGATCCTGAAGTCCCGGAAGAAGGAAGTTGTTCATCATCTCATTCTTACGTGCTACCGGCTGGATAAATTCCGGATGTGTATTGATATATTCAATCAGTCTGTCTGCATATTTGCTCATCTTGAAGAAGTATGCTTCTTCTTTTGCAGGCTGTACCGGGCGTCCGCAGTCCGGACATTTTCCATCTACAAGCTGGGATTCTGTGAAGAAGGATTCACATGGAGTACAGTACATTCCTTCGTAGTGTCCTTTGTAAATATCTCCCTGGTCATACAGTTTCTTGAATATCTTCTGTACTTCTTTCTCATGATAATCATCCGTTGTACGGATAAATTTATCATAAGAAGTGTTCATCAGATCCCAGATTCTCTTAATCTCCCCGGATACGTTATCTACAAATTCCTTTGGTGTAACACCTGCTTCTTCTGCTTTTAATTCAATTTTCTGTCCATGCTCGTCAGTTCCTGTCTGGAAAAATACATCATATCCCTGACTTCTCTTATAACGTGCAATTGCGTCTGCCAGCACGATCTCGTATGTGTTACCGATATGTGGCTTACCTGATGTATAGGCAATTGCAGTTGTAATATAATATTTTGGTTTGTCTGCCATGATTCTTTATCTCCTTTTTCTATAAATTAAAAATAGTGCACATCTCCGGCACGTAGTGCCTTTTATTTAACAGAAACTTCCTGTTAAATAAAAAACCGCCTTCTATAAAATATAGAAGACGGGATTATTACCGTGTTACCACTTCTCTTCATCCTTCCCTCACAGGAAGAATCTCACCGGGTACAGTCTGCTGCTTTTGGCAGTCTATATCTGCACTCGCCGCTGTAACGGGCGGAACCCATCGCATGCTTGCACAAGAAACTGATTCGCTGCTTCCTTATGTTCACCTGCGCTGCTCAGAAGCCATCTTCAGTCCTTCTCCAGCCATCCCTCTCAGCCTCTGCGGGACTTCTCTGTAAACATTCAAAAGACCTACTCTCTTCATCATCGCTTTTCCTATATCAGAAAAATCGTATCACAGATATCAGAAACTTGTCAAGGCGTATTTGACACCAGATAGTCTTTTTCCTTCAATACCTGCTCGATCAGATCCAGTGTCTCTTCCGAATCCGCTTCAACTGTGTGATAATGATAGTTGGAAGTGATATTCTTAAGCGGACTGGACTTTCCACTGTGGATCCCTTCCATGAATTCTTTGACATTTCTCCGCGATGCCACATCAAGAGGTGCTTCCATATGCCCATAAATCCGGTGATTGATCATTACATTTACCACCTTGCCACCCAGATCTACGATCGAACAAAGCTCATCCTCCATCTGTTCATCCGTATGACTGACTTTGAACACTCTCGTTACCGTATGCGGTGCATTCAGAATATATCCCCGGTTGGTTGAAATGATATCATATCCGGCTGCACGGATCAGCGCAATGTCCTGTACAATGACCTGACGGCTTACATCATATACCTTCGCCAGTTCTTTCCCGGGTACCGGAACCTCACTGCTCTTTATTTTGCTGACAATCTCTTCTCTTCGTCTGGAACCTGTCATCCCGATATAACTCTCCTTTTTCTGCAATTCTGCTCTGTGCCTGACGTATTACAGACTTTCCTCTTCTGTCTGCCAAATCCTGTCTTCACTCTTACTGAATCCAGACCGGCTTAAATAGCATGCAGATTCTTCAGCGAAATGTCAAGGACAGGAGCTGAATGGGTAAGTGCCCCACTTGATATATAGTCTACTCCAAGAGACGTCAGACGGTCAATATTTTCTTTTGTTACATTTCCGGAACATTCTGTCTCTGCACGTCCGTCAATAATCCGGATTGCCTCCTTCATATCCTCCGGCGACATATTATCCAGCATAATAATATCTGCTCCCGCATCAACAGCCTCACGCACCATATCCAGATTCTCAACTTCTACCTCAATTTTGCGGACAAACGGTGCGTATTCCTTTGCCATTTCCACCGCCTTTGCCACACTTCCTGCCGCTCCGATATGATTGTCTTTTAAAAGCACTCCGTCGGAAAGATTATATCTATGATTATATCCTCCACCGACACGGACCGCATATTTTTCAAAAATACGCATATTCGGCGTTGTCTTTCTGGTGTCCAGAAGCTTCGTCTTCGTTCCTTCCAGAAGCATTGCAACCGAATGTGTATAAGTCGCAATTCCACTCATTCTCTGCAGATAATTCAGTGCCACCCGTTCCCCTGAGAGCAGCGCACGGATATCGCCTGTAATAATCCCCATCAATTCTCCTTTTTTCACTTCGTCACCGTCTTTACAATAGAAATCTGTCTTCACATTTTCATCCAGAATTTCAAATACTCTGTGAAATACATCCAGCCCGGCAACTACTCCATCCTGTTTGCAGATCAGCTGCACCTCTCCGGTCACCGCTTCTTTCATCACCGCATTGGTGGTCACGTCCTCACTGGAAATGTCCTCCTGCAGTGCTTCTTTTATCAGATGGTCTACATTCAATGTCATCGTAATCTTATTCATTTCTTTTTTCCTCATTCTAAACAGATCTTTTTCTTTTATATTGCCTCTTTACAGAACAGTACAGGATTTACTGCATTTTCCACTCCGGAAATCTTATGTGCCGCACGTTTTGCAAACACCAGGCTCTCAAGCAGAGAATTACTTGCCAGACGGTTCGCCCCATGGACGCCATTGCAGCTGGTCTCTCCAACCGCATACAGATGCTCCATCGAAGTTCTGCTGTCGCTGTCTACCCAGATGCCTCCCATGAAATAGTGTTGTGCAGGAACAACCGGGATCCACTCTTTTGTCACGTCATAGCCTTCTTCCCGGCACCGCTCACAGATATTTGGGAAATGCTCCAGGATCGTATTCTTATCAATATTTTCCATGGAAAGCCATACATGATCCGTTCCGTCTTTTTCCATTTGTTCCCGGATTGCTTTTGTCACCACATCTCTCGGAAGAAGCTCATTTACAAAACGTTCTCCGTCTTTATTATAAAGAACTGCGCCTTCTCCACGGACAGATTCTGAAATCAGAAATCTTCGCCCTGGTTTTGAAGAATACAAAGTTGTCGGGTGGATCTGGACATAATCCAGATGCTCCAGACGGATTCCATGCTTCCTGGAAATATCAAGCGCATCTCCTGTCAGATGTGGAAAGTTTGTAGAATGCTGGTATCTTCCTCCGATTCCACCGCTTGCAAAAATCGTATCCTGTGCATAGATCTTCATCTCTTCACCGTCTGCCGTCTTCGCTAAAATACCTGCGCATTTTCCATTTTTAACAATTATGTCTGTCATAGTTGTATATTCGTGTATTTGTACATTTTTTCGTTTCTTTACATGCATGAGCAGTTTACTCGTAATCTCTTTCCCTGTAATATCTTCATGGAAAAGAATCCTTGGTCTGGAATGCGCACCTTCTCTTGTAAATGCAAGATTTCCGTCTTTTTTAGCGAAATCCACACCATATTCAATCAGATCATGAATAATTTCCTGCGAGCTGCGGATCATAATATCCACCGATTCTTTCCTGTTCTCGTAATGACCTGCGCGCATTGTATCTTCAAAATATCCCTCATAATCCTCATCATCCCGAAGTACACAGATTCCACCCTGTGCCAGAAATGAATCACTGCTTTCCAGATCTGACTTGGTAATCATAAGGATCTGTTTATCCTCCGGAAGATTCAGTGCTGAAAATGCTCCACCAACTCCCGTTCCAACGATCACTACATCTGTCTTAATCTCCAACTTTATCCCTCCAATTCCGGTTCTCTTAGCCGGTCACCTGTTGTTTCTTATTTTTGATTTTCCGGTTCTTTTATTTTGCAGCAAGCTCAAGCATTTTCTCTAACGGTTTTTTGGAATTTTCCCGAAGTTTTGCATCTACGTGAACCTCATTTTCACCAGTCTGCAAAACATGCAATACCTTCTCCAGCGTATTCTTTTTCATATTCGGACATACCGGTAGCTTGTCCGGATAATAGAATGTCTTCTCCAGGTTCTGTTCCTTCAGCTTGTAACCCACACCCTCTTCTGTACAGACAATAAATTCCTGACAATCACTTGCCGTTACATACTGGATGATTCCTGATGTGCTTCCCACGTAATCTGCCATCGCAAGAAGTTCTGCACGGCATTCTCCGTGTGCGACGATCTGTGCCCCCGGATGTCTCCTTTTCACTTCGGCTACATCCTCTGGTTCCATCCGTTCATGAGTCGGACAGAATCCATTGTTGTAAACAAAATTTTTTTCCGGTACATGATCGGCTACAAAATGTGCCAGATTCCGATCCGGAATAAAGAAAATATTCTTGTTCGGAAGTTCTTTTACGATCTTCACTGCATTTGCAGATGTCACACAGACATCCGAGTATTCTTTCAGTGCTGCCGTTGAATTGATATAACAGACAACAGCAAGATCATCATACTCTTTCCGCATCTTCCGGATCGTCTCCACATCTGCCATATGTGCCATCGGACAGTCTGCTGTCATATCCGGCATCAGAACCGTTTTCTCCGGATTCAGGATCTTCGCACTCTCCCCCATAAAAGAAACGCCACAAAATACGATTGTCTTTTCTTGGAGCTTCGTTGCTACCTTGCTCAGGTAAAAAGAATCCCCTATATAATCTGCTATTTCCTGCACCTCCGGCAGCACATAATAATGTGCCAGAATGACAGCATTCTTCTCTTTTTTAAGCTTCTGTATCTCTTCCACCGTTGTCATAACGTGATCCTCCCTTACTGACTCTTTTCTCATCTCTGATCTTTTTTCAGCATAGTGCACATTATAGCACCGCTCTTTACATCTGACAAGACACTTGTTTTATTTCTGTAAAGTTTCGTTTGAGATACATATTTCCAGAATCAAAATCATATACATAGAAACAACATCATTTCTTCTGGAGTTTTATGTTTCATTTAATTCTTAAACACCGGAAAAAAATTTTTCTGATCCTTCCCTGTTGTCTGCTGGTCATTCTGATTTCTTTTCTGTCTGGCAATGCATTTTGGAGCTCCCTGCATGCAGAATCCTCTGACCGGCAATTCCGTACTTTCACACGTAGTCTCTTCCAGACAGAAGTATCCGCAAATACCATCAGCCTTCACTATACCTTGCGTTCTCCTTCTGACTATGGCATCGCGGACATCCCGGCTACATACGGCAGTCTTTCTTCTGATCCCGTTGCTGCAAAGGCTTCTGTCAGAAATGTTCTCTCTTCTCTGCAGGAATTTGATCCCGACACTCTTTCTTCGGAAAATGCACTAACCTTTAAAATCCTGGATACCTATCTTAAAAATGCATCTACAGGGACAGATTATCTGCTTTATCAGGAGCCTATGGGCCCCGTATCCGGTATCCATACACAGCTACCTGTTCTTCTCTCGGAATACAGCTTTTACGACACACAGGATGTAGAAACCTATCTGGCTCTCTTAAAAGAAACGCCTTCCTATTTTGATTCTGTCATCCGGTTTGAGCAAAAAAAAGCTGCTTCCGGTCTTTTTATGCCGGATTACCAGGCTGATTCTGTTCTGGACACCTGCCAGTCTTTTATCGATATGGGTAAAGAGAATTATCTAGTCAGTACATTTGATGAACGGATCGCGTCACTGGATCTTTTACCTGAAAACAAAAAAGATTCTTTCCGCAAAGAAAATATGAAACTTGTAACAGAAGAGATTTATCCAGCTTATCAAAATCTGATCACCGCTATCAAATCGCTGAAAGGAAAAGGAATGAATGAACAGGGACTTAGCCATTTCCCTTATGGAAAAAAATACTATGAATATCTGGTGCGTCAGACTACCGGCTGCAATGAGTCCATTTCCCGTCTGCGACTGATGACCAGGGCACAGATACTGGAAGATCTAAGTGCCATGCAGAAGATTCTCTTCCCTGCTGACGCAGCACTTACCCAGGCATCTGTTTTGGAGCAGACATCTCCTGATTCCATGCTGGACGATCTCAGGTCCAAAATCACAGATACATTCCCGGAAATTCCTGATGTTGATTTCCAGGTCAAATATGTTCCGGAATCCATGCAGGATTATCTAAGTCCCGCTTTCTATATGATCCCTGCCATTGACAATCTAACGGAAAATGTCATCTACATTAACAACGGGCAGACCGCCTCAGGGCTGAATCTCTACACAACCCTTGCTCACGAAGGCTATCCTGGACATCTGTACCAGACCGTCTATTTTTCTGCTTCTGAGCCGGATCCTATTCGGAGCATTCTTGATTTTGGCGGATACGTTGAGGGCTGGGCCACCTATGCGGAAATGATGTCCTACTACCTTGCACCTCTCCCTAAGACTGAAGCATCCCTTCTCCAGAAAAACAGTTCTGTCATTCTTGGACTTTATGCGCTTGCAGACATGGGAATTCATTATGACGGCTGGTCTGTAACTGATACAGTCCGCTTTTTCAGCGATTACGGGATCAATGATCCAAATGCAGTACAGAGTGTCTACAAACTGATCATTGGAAGTCCTGCCAATTATCTGAAATACTATATTGGATACCTGAAATTTTATGAATTGAAAAAGGAAATGGCAGATGCCCTGGGAAATCAATTCTCCCAGAAAGAATTTCACAGGGCGGTATTGGATGTGGGGCCGGCGCCATTTGAGATCGTATATGATGAGGTGGAAAAAAATTTATTAGATTGATCCTATTTCACACAAAATAAAACTATCCTGTGAGAATCCGAAACATTCCCACAGGATAGCCCATCAAACACATTTTATATAATTTACA
The DNA here is from genome assembly GCF_027662015.1 of Coprococcus sp. AM100_B19A. Classification (NCBI taxonomy): domain Bacteria; kingdom Bacillati; phylum Bacillota; class Clostridia; order Lachnospirales; family Lachnospiraceae; genus Coprococcus; species Coprococcus sp. AM100_B19A. The sequence continues at coordinate 23,714 of NZ_JAQDKN010000016.1, read as the reverse complement.
CTTGAATCTACAGATCCAGTTTCAGATCATTTTCCTTGATCCAACCACATTTTCTCATCGGAATCGCAATCGCCCAGGAAAGCACTGCCGGAAGAATAAAACAGATCAGCACCAGACCTGCCCAGTCCATTCCGGTGATCGCAGCTTTAGTTCCTTCTGCAATATCATTTACCCAGCCAGTGTACACACCAATCTGTCCGACCAGTCCGCAGGTTCCCATTCCGGATGCCACTGCCGCACCGTTCATCTTCAAATGAAAGATACAGGTTGCGACCGGACCGGTAATTGCGGATGCCAGTGTCGGCGGAAGCCAGATTCTCGGATTTCTCACAATGTTTCCCATCTGGAGCATCGAGGTTCCGATTCCCTGTGCAAAAAGACCACCCCATTTATTTTCCTTAAAACTCATAACCGCAAAACCAACCATCTGTGCACAGCAGCCGGCTACAGCAGCACCTCCTGCAAGCCCGGTAAGTGAAAGTGCCGCACAGATCGCTGCACTGCTGATTGGAAGTGTCAGCGCAATACCAACAATCACAGATACGATAATTCCCATGAAAAATGGCTGTAATTCAGTCGCCCACATGATCGCAGTTCCTACGGTACTTGCCGCTGCTCCAATCGCCGGTGCACATCCCAGTGAAAGCAGAACCCCCACACAGATCGTCACAAATGGTGTCACAATAATATCTATTTTTGTTTCTTTTGAAACTAGTTTTCCAAATTCTGCTGCAAAAATCGTAACGACCAAAACCGCAAGAGGTCCTCCGGCACCTCCAAGTTCATTCGCTGCCATTCCGACTGCCGCCAGTGAAAACAATACAAGCGGCGGACACTGAAGTGCTACTCCGATCGAGATTGCCATCGCAGCTCCGGTTGCTCCTTTCGCATAACCGCCTACTGTTACAAGGATTCCTATACCAAGCTGTTCTCCGAGTGTGCTGATGATCGTACCGATCAGAAGCGATGCAAACAGTCCCTGCGCCATTGCACCAAGCGCATCGATTCCGTATCGCTTCGCTGAAAAGATAATATTTTTCTTTCTTAGAAACTCTTTCATAACTTTCTCCTGCTCCTGTCATTCTTTTAGTGTATAATCTACTGTCTTGTCACATGTGATTACTGTGCAATATTATCCACTGTTTTGCAGAATCCGTCAAGAAGATTTTATTTAAATCTCTTATCTTCGCAAAAGTATGATCTTACTATTTTCGCAGAAACTATGAAATACTGTGCAGAATATATTAACGCCTATCATGCCGGTTATGGAACTTATGTATTTGAACAGCGCCGTGCAAAATGGTTCCCTCGCCAGCTTTCTCTTCATGAATTCCGTATAAATACATTGGAATTCGAAATGTGCCTTGAAGATAATGAAAGAAGAATTTATATCCATATTCCTCTGAAAAATACTTCTTTGCAGAGAAATATTAAAATATATCTTCTGAAAAGCGGAAAAATTGGCTGGTCTCTTGGAAAATTAAAAAAAGATCCTTGGATATAACTAATATGACTAAAAAGTAGGAGTGTACATTTTATAACTGCACACTCCTGCTTTTTATTTCTTATTTTTATTCTTTATCACCACTTTACAACTTTTTCATAAAAAAACATGGAAAACGTCTTTCTGTTGAAACAGAATTTACGTTTTCCAATGAAAAGATCGGTGATTATTATACCGGTGTCCGCCGGGTTCTCACTAAGATCTTCGGCAACAGGGAAGTCCTTGCCTATGTCACTGCCACTGAAAAGAACATGGTACAAAACGACTGTTTTTCAGTACCATTTTCCCGGAGGATCTGCAGATTTTCTGTGCATGGCAGGAAAAAGCACCATTGAATCAGACCGAAAGTGACCGTATGAAATACATTCCACTGTTGCTATATTCGTTTCGCTGGAATATTGAAACAAGCTACTATGAACAGAAAACGTTCTGGTCTTTTTGTAACTATATGGTACGAAGCTGCAAAGGGATTGAAATGCTGGTCAATCTGATTAACATCAGTTACTGCGCCATGAAGATTCTGCCCTATCAGAACGAACATTTTTCTGAGTACCGTGCAAAAAGCGTACAGGAATTTCGTTTTGAATTAAGTCAGGGCATTCGCAGTCAGATATTTTTTGCCACTTTCGTGAAAAATATCGAAACACATATAAAATCAAATGCTATGGCAAAGACCTTAAAACAGCTGATTCATCAACAAGTCTATCATTTATAAAGTTGTAAACCGGTGCTGTCTTATATAATAACACTATATATCTTGTTTCCTCATCCTTCATCCAGTCTTTTATCCCACAAAGTTTTGGTTCTGTAATTTTCAATCCAGTTTCTTCCCTCACTTCGCGTATCACAGCATCTGTAAATGATTCTCCTCTTTCCACATGTCCTCCCGGAAATGTTATTCCAGAGTAATCATCATCCGTCTTATCTTGGACAAGTACCCTATTTTCACTAAACACCATACACATATTAGTCATTATCACTTTTTCTGTTCTTGCCATTCGTAATACCCTTATCCTTCATTTGCTGAATCCATATATATCATTTCAACAATACTGTCTGCATCAATATCAGATGTAATAATTTTTTCATTAAAAACTGATGAAAAATCCTTTTCTCTCCACCATCTACGCATATCTTCTTCACCAAATTCCTGTTTTTTATCTCTCGTATTATGCCGCCTGACCGTCTCTTCAAATGGTATATCAAAATAGTACGCATATATATCCATTCCATACAATTCATTTGCCGTTTTGAACAAAGGACTATACCACTCATCATACATGATGCCCTCTAAAATAACCACATCACAATGCTCATACCCATATTTCATAAGTTCTATCATAAGTGGTAATGCCTTAGTATCAACGCCATCTTTAACCCACAAGATATTTCTCCTAATCTCATCTTGTGAAATCATCATTGTATTGTATCCAAATTTCTTTTGCAACGCTCTAGCTACTGTTGTTTTTCCACTTCCAGAGTTACCTCTTAATATAATTATCTTTTTCATAATTTCTCCACCACTTTACAACTTTTTCATAAAAAAATATCGCACAGGGCTTTCTGATGTATAATGAATTTGCTGATAACATTACAAAGGAAAGTGACCCTGTACGACAAAAGCATTATACAACGAAAAAACACTGATTGGTAGACTTCATCAATATTTTTTGATTTATTTTGAAACTTTTTCTGTTCCGACAGCAGATACCTTATTTTTGCTGATATTATCCATACTGGCCTTAGAATCCGCACATTCCATCCGGTTTCTGTATCAGCATTTTTTATCCAGAATAACGGAGAAATCACTGAATGTATTTTATTATGCATGTTCCTATGCAAAGGTTGATTATTCCAGATTTATGAATACTACTGTCAGGATTGCTTTGAAGCTGATACCGGATTCATTGCAGACGCAGCCTGTATTTCTGTGCGTGGATGATACGATGGTATCTAAATTTGGCACAAAATTTGAAAATGTTTCAAAACTGTTTGACCATGCCGCACACAACGGTCCAACTATTTGAATGGACACTGCTTTGTGAGTGTCATGCTCTGCGTACCTGTCTGGAATGGGGATAAAGTATATTATCTTTCCGTTCCTCTTGGCTATCGTATGTGGCAGAAAAAAGAGTCTAAACTGAAACTGGCAGCCTCCATGATCCGGCAGGTTATACCTGAATTTCACAGCAAAGATCATGTCATCATCCTTTGTGACAGCTGGTATACAAAACAGAATCTGGTATCCATCGTTGATGAATATCCGAATCTGGATCTGATTGGCAGTGCAAGGATTGATTCTGTCATGTATGATCTTGCACCTGCACGGACCGGTCGTCAGGGACGTCCTGCCAAACATGGAAAACGTCTTTCTGTTGAAACAGAGTTTACGTTTTCCAATGAAAAGATCGGTGATTATTATACCGGTGTCCGCCGGGTTCTGATTAAGATCTTCGGCGACAGGGAAGTCCTTGCCTATGTCACTGCCACTGAAAAAGAACATGGTACAAAACGACTGTTTTTCAGTACTGTTTTCCCTAAAGATCTGCAGATTTTCTGCGCATGACAGGAAAAAGCTCCATTAAACCAGACTGGAAGTGATCGGATGAAATACATTCCACTGTTGCTATATTCGTTTCGCTGGAATATTGAAACAAGCTACTATGAGCAGAAAACGTTCTGGTCTTTTTGCAACTATATGGTACGAAGCTGCAAAGGAATTGAAATGCTGGTCAATTTGATCAATATCAGTTACTGTGCCATGAAGATTCTGCCTTATCAGAACGAACATTTTTCTGAGTACCGCACAAAAAATGTGCAGGAGTTTCGTTTTGAATTAAGTCAGGGCATTCGCAGTCAGATATTTTTTGCCACGTTCGTCAAAAATATCGAAACACATATAAAATCAAATGCTATGACAAAGGCCTTAAAACAGCTGATTCATCAACAAGTCTATCATTTATAAAGTTGTAAACTGGTGTTCTTTATGAAAATATACATGATAAGCTTCCATATCTACTTCCGGAAGAGGGATCATCTTCATTCCATTCGCTTCAAACTGTAATTTTCCATCAACCATATGAATTTCTTCTACTGCCGGTGCTGCAAGGAATTCTTTTTCCTCTGAAAGTGCCGCAAGAATATATGGCCCATATGCAAGATTGACAAATGCCGCATCAGACTTGTTATCCAACACACGGAATTCCATCGGAAGTTCCAGTCGGATCACATCTCCGGCTTTCGGATCTGCATCAATTACCAGATATCCATCATGAAGTGCTGTATCTGCAAGAACTTTTCCATTTACAGACACGTTAAAATCCTTCTGCCCCCATGCCGGAATATGGATTTTAAGAACTTTTTTCTGATCCTTTTGGCAACGGATTTCCATTACACCTTCTTCATCCACACTCTGAAGTTCAATCATCGTTTTTCCATTTTCGTCCGTCAGCACGGAATCTACAAGAAGGTTAATGTAAAGCGCATCTTCATCCTGCGCATAAATATTTTCCATATAACGGAATCTGCTCTCCATACCGGTTCCATGACAGCAGGAATTCTCTGAAAGGAAGAATTCTTTTCTGCCACCCGGACCAAGTGGAAGAAAATAAGTCGTTCCACCATCACATTTATGACTACTTGATGTCAAGATATGATTTCTCAGCGTATTATCATAATAATCCATCAGATCGCCGCTTCGAGTATATTCAAATAACTGACTGGTCAGGCGCAGCATATTATAACTTGCACAGCTTTCAGCAGCCTTATCCGTAAGATAAGAGCACGTTGTATTTGCACGATGGAACATCTCAGTCTCACCAACCCCACCGATACAATATGTATGTCCACCAGTCACGATATTCCAGAAATTTTTTCCGATTTCCCAATAAATCTCATCACCAGTTGCCCGATACAGATCCATTGCACCGATAATCTGCGGAATATGCTGGTTTGCATGCATATCCTCCAATGTATCGCATTCTTCTTCCATCGGATAGAATAACTTTTCATTTTCAAAAAGTTTTGCAGCCTTCAGATGATTTTCTTTTCCGGTCAGCTCATAGACTTTTACCATTGTTCCAAGCATACCACCAAACTCGCCCGCAATATACATTGCCCACATTTTATCCAGTGTTTCTTTTGGCAGACGGGAAAGTCTGTCATATACCCAGTCTCCCATCAAGTCCAGGATCTCTTTTGCCGTCTCATTTCTGGCAAGTACATGACAATCATATAATCCGGACATAATCTTATCCAAAGTATAATACGGAGCCCAGATTTCCGGGTATTTAGTATATACTTCCAGAAGATCGAACTGTTCCTCTGAGTATGCGCTCAAAAATCCTCTGTGATATTTGCCGGTTGCCGCAAATGCATCCTGGCACTTTTTCAGCTCTGCTACCATGTAATTGACTTTATCTAAAAATTTTGGATTGCCGGTTGCTGCAAATGCAAGTGCAATACCTGACAGATAATGTCCGGTCGTGTGCCCTTTCAGTTTACAGCTTTCCTCATCCCAACCGGTCATCGGAGGTGCTCCTTTGGTATCCAGTCCGGTCGCTTTGCGGAAATTATAAAGCATCTGGTCATCGTCAATTCCAAGAAGATATTCTTCCATCAGCTTCTGGTATTTATAATAAAGAGTTCCTTCTTTCAACCGAACCTGTCCAAGTGGAACATAATCCACCTTTTTCTCCGGTCCTTTTACTGGTACTATTTCCTTTTTATAATGGATCTCTGCAGATGCTTCCTTTTCTGTTCCATCAATCACACCTGCAACTGCAACCACTGTCTCTTCTTTTGCCGGTTCATATGTATTCCATTTCACCGGCATTGTCATGCGGCGTCCATCTTCTGTATATGCGATCACAACAGACGGAAGATGTGCTTCTTCACCGACCTGTGCATTAAGGACGACTTTACGTACTTCTTTTACGATATTTTCTTTTGCTTCCTGCAATACGGTCGCCACATATTCTCTTGACTCACTACATCCTTCATAGGTTGCAGTAACCGTCAGTGTAACCTTACGGTTTCCCATGCCATGCAGCGGACGATGTACCTTTCCTGTATTGTCAATAAATCTTTCTTCCCCTGTCTCCCAGGTAAATTGAGCACCATATTTTCCGTTCTCCGGGAGTGTAAGATTGTCATCTACCGTGCTCAGATTCCCAATATAAATTGCATCCAACTCTTTTTTAATAATTTCTGCTGCGTTCATTTTTCTCCTCCGTATTTTCTTGTTTGACTGTTCTTTCTGTACATGTTACAATAAATCAACACCATATAATTTATATGTTTTTCACATTTTTTTACAGAAAGAAGATTTGCCATGAATAGTATTTTCAAACTGGATGGTCCTGTTTTTACTATCCTCAATAAGTTCTGTGACATTCTGATTCTCAGCATCCTCTGGATGTTCTTCAGTCTTCCAGCTGTCACTCTCGGTGCTTCATCTGCCGCCCTGTATCACAGTGTACACAAAGTACTTCTGAATGGAGAAGGATATGTATTGTCAACCTTCTGGAATTCATTCCGTACCAATTTAAAGCAAGGAGTTCTTTTAACTCTGATCCTGATTCCGCTTGCTATTTTTGTAGTAATCAGCTGGTTCTTTTCTGATGGTGTAGGACGTACACATATACTCGGTATTATCTACTTTGCCGTATCCATCCTTTGTGCACTCTTATTCTTGATTCTGCTTACTACAGTATTTCCTTTATTATCGCGTTTTTATATGACAATCCCAAATCTGTTAAAAGCAGCGATTGCTCTTGGTATCACCAGAATTGGGTTTACCTTAATGCTTATTGTGATCTTTCTCATGTGTGCCAGTGCATTTCTCGTTGCTCCAGTCACCGGATTCGTTCTTCCTGCCTGTTTTGCAATGGCAGCCGAACGAATTCTTGAACCAGGATTCAAAAAACTGGCAGATGCTTCTCAGCCGAACGAAAGCGAGGTTGTCTAATATCTTGCTTTAATTTCTTCGCCGTTTATCAGTTTCTGCAAATTTCCGAGCACAGTATCAATCTGTGTTTCGGAAAGCCGGAAACCTCTTTCATTTCCATCAACCACCGCATACGCTTTTCTTGCTGATTCTGAATAATATGTTACCGTATCGGACTTTTTGCTTTCATCCATATATGCAAACTTAATTTCTGCAATCTTGTTCATTCCCGACGTATCTGGAAGATTTTCAAGAATTACTTCATCTGCTTCCACACTGATCAGCTCATAATAGAAATTACGAAAACTATCTACGTCCAGTTCTTTCCCATCATAGAGAACCTTTCCATTATCTGTTCCCATATTCTGGAACTGAATCTGATAACTACTTCCATCTCCCTGTGTGATCGTCAACGTCTTTAGGCTCGTCACATCCGGTATCAAGATCGTATGGCTGATCACTGTATCAACGGTAAGATTCAGCCAGCTGATATCCTGTGGTCGGCATTTATAAATCACATCAGAACCATTTTCCACATAAAGATTACCCGCACCATCAATATTCGATACCAAAATACTAATCTTGTTCTTTTCGCTATTTTTAGTCTGATATTCAATCTCTACCTGCCTGTAAGGCTGATCCAATCCGACCTGTGCCCGGTCTTCTGCAGTCGGATGAAGTACCGCCACTTCCTGCGCTTTTAATCCAAAGAACATTGGAAGAATATCTTCTGATACAGCTGCAGAAGCCGGATAGTTTATTGGAGCTGTCAGCTGGTATGAATCTACCTGATAGCCTGCAAGTTCTTCACTTCCCTGGTGCCTGATCTGAATCTCATCCATACCTTCTCCCTGAATATCAGCCAAAGTAACTCGAAAACTGTCATCACTCTCATCCCGGTCTGGTGTGATCTGTTTTGAAACCAGATCTTTTACACCATACTGAAATGCTTCTACATTACTGTCAGATACGATATAGACCTCTTCTTTCCACAGTACATACCACTGACTGCTATCCTGACCCGGAACCTCATCTCCAATCATCAGAGATTCTTTTTCACCTTTTCCTGTTACTGTAACTTCTACCGGATCATCTTCCAATCCAAATTCATTCAGGCGCCCTTTTCCATCTGTAACCTTTTTCTCTGCCGTGATCCCTTTTACTGCATTTTGAATCTTCTTTACAGCTGAATTGTCGATTGCAATATTGTCACAGTCCTTAATGATTACTGAATCATCGTTCCAGTCAGCTTCATAACCGCCGGAAGCATTGGAAACTACGACTGACGCTACGTCATCTTCTGTAATTTCATCCAGGATCTGATAGTTTCCGCTCTCAACATCACTCTTCTCTGAATCATCTGATTTCAGCAGGAAAAAACATGCGCCTCCCAGAATTAATATTCCCATACATAAAATGCCGATTGTCAGCCATTGTTTTTTCATCGATGTCTTCTCCTTACCCAAACAACAATTCCAACTGCCAGAACGATTACAGGAAGTACTACCATGAATCCCCAAGTATATATATTCGTCTTCATCTGACTCATTGTATGGTTTTCTACACTTAAATTCTTTGCCGGAATATTTACAGTCTCGCTCTGATCATCCAGCTTCTTAAATACTCCGAGAATATATCTTCCATTTGCAAAAGTATCACTGGTCATTACATCACCTGTAAATGCAAGTGCAGAACCTGATACCAGTATGTTGGATTTGGTTACTTCTTCTCCATACCAGCTATGGGTCGATAAGACCATACCTTTTACATCACCCGTGATCTGGTCTGCCGTGATCTCTGTCTGTCCAAGTTTTACTGTTCCTGAGCCGGAAGTAAAATTCAAAAGTACAGATGTCTCATAGCCATCTTTACTTTCAAATAATGTATCAACTGGACGGCAGAGTGCCATAATCGTCAAATCGCTTGATGTCATTCCTTCTGCATAATCCATATTTGCATACTGTGCAACCGGATAATAGAATTTTCCGTAGTACATGCTACTGTTCGATTCAAATGCATACCCTTCTTCCGCTTTCAGTCCCCATTCTCCCAGAAATGCTTCCAGATTCGGAAGACTTCCTGCATTCGGATCAAGGAATACATAAAGATTCCTTCCCTGGTTTCCATTATTATCAAGCCAGCTGCTAAGTTTTTTCAGGCAATCTTCATTCAGATCCTTTTGCGGTGCAAACAAAATTGCATCGGTTGCAGTTTCATCCAAATCATCGGTCAGTAATGACTGGGAAGTGATCTCATACTGATTATCTTGTAAAAGATTCGTCAGATCCGTAGGTTCGTTTTCTCCAAATCCATTTAATACAACGACTTTCTTTTCAGTTGCATCTGATGTTACAGAAGCAATCGCTCCGGTAACTTTCTGCTCTACTTTCGAAGCTGTGATTTGTGATCCTGAGCTGTCATACTCATATAGATCCTGAAAAGAAATAACTTTCTGTTTTTTTCCAGATTCTACCAGAATATCCCAGGAACTTAAGTCAAGATCTGGATACTTGGAAATATAAGTCGGATTTTCTGTCAGATCCACAAATTCTAATTTTACTTTTTTTGAGTGTTCTTTATACTGCAGTAAGTTCTGATATGCCTGTACCAGATAATAGCTTCCGGTAGACATGGATTTTTCATCCACAAATACTGTGATGTCCACTTCATCTTTTAATCTTTTCAAATACTGAATGGACTCATCTGATATTGCATATCTGTCATCTGCCGTTAAATCAATACTCCAGCCATACTTTTCAGTAAGCTGACCAACTACAATATTGGCAACAATGATCAGCACAATTCCCAGTACGGTAATCGTCGTCGCCATTGCACCGTATTTCCATCTTCTGCTCTGTTTCATTGTTCTTCTTCCTTTCTGCCTTATCCTATTTACCGCTCCATCTTCTCTTTTCCAGTACACGTGTTGTCAGGAAAAAGAATACAGCCGCAAAGCTGATAAAGAAGAACAAATCCGAAACCTTAAAGATTCCCAGTGTCAGATTATGGTATCTTGAATAGAATGAAATCGCATATAGTGCCTTCTGTACTGGTCCAAACGGAATCACGCCTGCCAGAGAATTTAAAGAAATCACCAACAGCATTGCAGCCAGTCCACCGACAGCTGCAACAATCTGATTCTCTGTCTGTGCTGAAATGTACATACACAATGCAATTCCTGCCAGCCCCATAAGCGCAATCCCTACAAAATTTCCAATAATGATCATCCAGTTGATCTTTGCATATGGTGCAAGAAATACCGTATGTAAAAGGGTAACTGCCACTCCTGCAAGATATACTACAAAAGCGGAAAAATATTTTCCTGCAACAATAGCACCTGATGTTACCGGTGCTGAAAAAAGAGCCTGCTCTGTCTTCTGCTTTTTATCCTCACTCATCAGACGCATTGTAAGAATTGGCGTCAGAAGTAAGGTAACCGTATATAAAAACGCAAACTCATTACTCAAATCTGCACTTCCTCCTAGAATCAGAATTGCATATTCATACCCTGCAAGCACGTAGACTGCGGCAAGATATACATATCCTATTGGGGAAATAAAATATGAGTTCAACTCTCTTAAAAAAATCGCTGTCATTATTTTTTTCCCCCTTTACTATCTGTTAATTTGAGGAATATATTTTCAAGCGACATCTCTGCTTCTGTAAATTCCAGAAGCAACCATGGGCTTGCCTTGAAATATGCAGAAGTCTGTCTGCGAATATCCGTATGCTCATCTGACTGTAATTCAAAAGCACAGCATCCTGGTTCCGTACAAACAATTGGATATACTGCCTTTACACCTAGAATAGCCTTAAGCCCTTCCTCTACCATTTTCTGTGGTCCCTCGACTTTTATTCGAAGCCTTCTTCCATTCAAATGTCCGGATAAGTTTTCTGCAGTGTCATCCGCAATTACTTTTCCTTTATTGATCACAACAACTCTGTCACACACAGCCTGTACTTCCGACAGAATATGTGAAGATAAAATAACGGTATGTGTTTTTCCGAGGCCACGAATCAGATTACGAATTTCAATCATCTGTTTCGGATCCAGGCCTACTGTAGGTTCATCCAGAATCAGAACTTTAGGATTTCCAATCATAGCCTGCGCAATTCCAATTCTCTGACGATATCCTTTTGACAGATTTTTAATTACTCTGTCGTACACATCTATAATCTGAACTGCCCTGCATACTTCTTCTAAATGTTCTTTTTTCGGAAGTTTACATTTTTTCAAACGATAAATAAAGCTCAGATACGCCTTTACCGTCATGTCCACATAAAGCGGCGGTATCTCCGGCAAGTATCCGAGCTCTTTTTTTGCCCTGAGCGGTTCTTCCAGTATCTCATGTCCATCGATTGCTGCTGTCCCATCTGTAGCCGCCAAATTTCCCGTTATAATATTCATTGTTGTGGACTTCCCGGCACCATTCGGTCCGAGAAGTCCAAGAATTTCCCCGTCCTTCACATCAAAACTGACGTGATCCAGGACGGTTTTATTTCCATATTTTTTTACCAGTTCTCTTACTTCTATCATTCTTAGTTTATCCCTTCATTCCACTCATGGCAATACCACGTACAATGTACTTCTGGCAACAAACAAAAAGGATCATTACCGGAATAAGTGCAAGAATAGATCCCGCCATGATTAAGTCATATCTTGATGTAAATGAATTTCTGAATGAAGATAATCCCATCTGTACCGTAAATTTCGCATCTGAAGCAATATAAATAACTGGTCCCATGAAGTCATTGTATGAGCTCTGGAACTGGAATACTGACAATGTCGCAATAATTGGTTTGCAAAGTGGCATGAAAATCTGTGCCCAGATTCTGAAATGACTGCATCCATCCATGATTGCCGCCTCTTCAAGTTCTTTCGGCAAAGTCATAAAGAACTGCCTGGTCAGGAAAATGGAGAACGGTGTACCGAACATAACCGGAACAATCAATGGTACATATGTATCATAGAAGCCAAAGTCTTTAAACATTAAGAATCTTGGAATCAATGTAATTGCAAACGGAACCATCATTGCTGCGATAAAACACATAAAAATTGTATCTCTGAATGGAAATTTCAATCTTGCAAAAGCATATCCTGCAAGTGATGAAAAAATAATATTAAATATTGTTGATGGAACTGCAATCTTCATTGTATTGAGGAACATCTGCCAGAAACTGATACTTCCTCGGGATGCAGCTTCAATAAAGTTTTCTACTTTCCATACTTTTGGGAAAAATGTTGGCGGATACGCAAACAATTCTCTCTGACTTTTGAAAGCAGATACTACCATCCATAAAAATGGAAGAATAACCAGGATGGCAACTAATATAACGCCTAAATAGGCAAAAAATTTATGTCCTTTTTTCTTTACCATGTCTTTTGCCCTCCTTTAAGCCTCATAATCTACTTTTTTACTCATAACTTTATTCTGAATTAAAGTAATAGCCAAAATAATTACAAACATTACGGCAGCCATAGCACAGGCATATCCCATCTTAGAATATTCAAATGCGTTAGACCAGAGATAATATGATACTGTGTAGGTTGAATATCCTGGCCCACCTTTTGTCATGATGAAAATTTCAGTAAAGATCTGGAATGCATCAATAACTGCTGTAAGCATTACGAAATAAATAGACGGCATAACAAGTGGAATTTTAATATCAATTAACTTTCTCCAAGGTGTGATTCCGTCGATTGCTGCGGCTTCATATAAAGATTCATCAATTCCCTGCAATGCTGAAAGAAAAATTAACATATTATAACCGGCCCATTTCCATACTGACATAATTGCAATTGCAAACAATGAATATTTTGAATCTGTCAGCCAGCCGATTGGATCCATGTGGAACAAATTTTTTAAAATAAAGTTTAAAATACCGTAGTCTGTATTGTAAATCCATACAAACAAAAGCGATACTACTACGATCGGGCATACTACCGGGAGGTAATATAATGTTCTGAAAAATCCTGCTCCCTTTAACTTTCTGTCAAGAAGAAGTGCTAAAAGGAAAGAAGTAATCGTTGACATCGGCACATAAATAATAACCCATTTGAAAGTATTTGTAAGCGCCTGTTTAAATACTTCATCATGAATCAGCGTCTTATAGTTTTCTATTCCGATAAACTTCGGTTTCTGAAGCAGGTTCCACTCAAAGAAACTGATAAAAAATGAACGAATGATCGGATAATACATCATAATTATCAGACTCAAAAGCGGAAGCGAAATAAAAATTAAACCAGTCACCGCTTCTTTTTGTTTCAAAGTAAGCCCTTTGCGGGATGATTTCGTATTCTTCATAATCTTCTCCATTCCTGATTACTTTTTTAAAGCCGGTAGTACAGCCGCATTCTGCTCTCTACTGAAGCAGCCCCCCTTGCTTTTGTACTCCGGCCTTTTTAGTTATCTTACTTGAATACAGTTGTATTAGCTTGCTCGTCAATAGTCTTAACTGCTTCTTCGATTGTTGTTTTACCTTCGAATGCATCTGACAGACCTGCACTGATGATACTGCTGTACTCAGACCACTGTCCTGTAAGACAAGCTTCGATCTGAGATTTATTTCCAAGGTATGCTGCTGAATTGATGAAAGCATCAGCATCCGGTGGAGTACTTACATAAGTATCATCACTCATAAGATCTTTATAAACCGGCAGTGAAAGTCCCTGTTCCATAACAGTAGCAAGTCCTTCATCACTCATCTGATAAGACAGAAGGTTCGCTGCAATATCTTTGTTTTTGCTTGAATCAGCAATACAAACCATACTACAGATAAATGGGCATGTACGAGTTGTTCCCTTCGGCATCTCTACTGCTGTCCATTCAAAATCACATTCTGTACGGAATGACGGAACTACCCAGCGTCCTGACGGATACATGGCAACTTTTCCGATAACGAAGAGACGGTCTTCGCTGTCACCTGTTGAAGATACAGTTCCTGGTGAAGGAGCTGATCCATCCTGTACAAGGTCATACATTACACTTAAACCTTCAAGAGATTTTGCATCAGAAAGGTTTGATTTTCCATCTTTAAACCACTCTGCATCGTAGTTACCCATCCAGTTGATCCAGTCTGCACGATAATTGTTAATGGCTGTACCATACACATCAACACGATCTCCGTTTTTCTGTGTCAGTTTTGCCGCAATATCTTCATAATCTTCCACTGTCCAGTCATTTGTCGGAACATCAACACCTGCTTCTTTGAAAAGATCCAGATTCAGATACATAACATAGGATGTCCAGTCTTTCGGGAATGCAACCTGTTTGCCATCGATATTACCAAATTCCAAAACTCCATCAATAATATCTTCTGTCAGCTGTGGATATTCATCAAGAACGTCATTCATATCTGCTAACATTCCAGCTTCATAGTAGCTTTTAACTCCAGCTTCACTTGTCCAGAACAGATCCGGAAGATTTCCTGCTGCTGCCAGTGTCTGAAGTTTTGTTGAATAGTCAGAAGGAACATACATCTGTTCAACTTCTACATTCGGTGCATATGCCTGATAGTTTTTGAATACGTTGGCATACATTTCACGCTCATAATCATCACCTGAATGCATGTAAGTAACTTTACCACTTAAGTCAGCTGCTTTTTTAGCTCCCTCCCAGTTGGTATCCTCAGCAGAAGCTGTAGGTTTCTTGTCTGCACTCTTTGTGTCATCACTCTTGCCAGATCCTCCACATCCTGCAAGTGTTGATGCAGCCAATGCCGCTGTAGTAAGCAGCACAACAGTACCTCTTAATTTCTTTTTCATAAGTCTGTCTCCTTTCTTGTTGTCACCGGTACTTACCGGCTTTATCATTATTATGTGTCTATTATCCAGGCTGGTACCTGCCTGATTTCGCGACACTAATAACCCTTCTCATTCCTAAAAAATGTCTGGTCGATTTTGGCTCCTTTTCGTATGAAAATCGGAATAGACTCAAGTGGTGCTAAAACTTGGATCCATTGTCCGCCTTCATAAATCTGTCCATTTTGTGAATCTATCCATTCAGTTCCTTTTGGAAGATATACTTTCCTCTCTCTCCGGTTTAATTCATATACCGGGCAGACCATCAGATCCGGTCCAAACATATATTGATCGAAAATTTCATAATTCGCTTCATCTGGATAATCATAAAACAACGGTCTCATGATCGGTGTTCCGTCTTCTGATGCCTTCTTCAGATTCTGGTAAATATATGGTCTCAAGCTTTCACGGATATCTACATACTTCTTAAGTATCTCATATGCTTCTTCTCCATAGCTCCATATCTCATTTGGTCCTCCTGAGT
This sequence comes from Coprococcus sp. AM100_B19A, assembly GCF_027662015.1. Classification (NCBI taxonomy): domain Bacteria; kingdom Bacillati; phylum Bacillota; class Clostridia; order Lachnospirales; family Lachnospiraceae; genus Coprococcus; species Coprococcus sp. AM100_B19A. The sequence continues at coordinate 7,978 of NZ_JAQDKN010000016.1, read as the reverse complement.
AACAGAAACTGTCCATACTCATTGGGGATACAACTGGTCTGTCTGGTTTAAACCGGAATCCATGCATTCTGAATACCGGGCAAAATGCCCCAAACTGAAACCAACGGATCAGGCACTCTCTATACTCTTCTGAATTTGGATCTCCTCCATGAAATCCACCGATATCGGTTGTCCACCATGGGATTCCACTAATCGCCACATGAAGTCCTGTCTTGATCTGTCTTCTCAAACTGTCAAAATCAGAACAAATATCACCAGACCATAATACCGTTCCGAATCTCTGGCTTCCAAGGAATGCACACCGAATCAGATTCACGATTTCATCCTGTCCTTCTTCCTTCTGTCCATCATAGAACGTCTTTGCATAATAAAAAGGATATAAACTACTGACTTCCATTCCGTTGCCAATCCAATAACGGAGATTATCATAATCATACGGTGTGATTTCCGGTTCTGCCTCATCCAGCCAAAAATTTCGGATTCCAAGATTGTAATAATTCTCTTTTGCCTTGTTCCAAACAAACTTTCTTGCTTCTGGATTTGTCGGATCGTAGTAGGTCTCCGGTCCCCTGCAATACATTAAAGTTCCAGGTCCTCTTTCTGAGCGAATCAGCATGTTCTGATCTCTCATCTCAATAAAATTCTCACTTCTTGGATCAACTGTCGGCCAGATAGAAACCAATAGACGAATTCCCATCTCATTCAGTTCTTTCACCATCTTTTCTGGTTCTGGCCAGTATTTTTTATCAAATTTCCATTCTCCCTGTTGTGGCCAATGAAAATAGTCACATACAATAATAGAAGGAGTAATTCCTCTTTTCTTGTATTCACGGGCAACTTCCATCAACTCATTCTGTGTCTCATAGCGAAGCTTTGACTGCCAAAGTCCTGTCGCCCACTCCGGAAATTCTGGTGCATACCCCGTCACTTCACAGTAACGATGTTCAATCTCTCCCGGTGTATCTCCTGCAATTACAAGATAATCCATCTGTCTTGCTGACTCGGCCACCCATCTGGTCCCCGATGTTCCAAACTCAACTCGTCCAATTGCCGGATTATTCCAAATAAATCCATATCCTCTCGAAGACATCACAAATGGAATTGTGCTTTTCGTATTCTGCTGACACAAATCCAACGTGGCACCTTTCAGATCAAATAAATCATGTGCTTCCTGTCCCAGTCCGTAAAAATGTTCCCCTGCATACTGTCGTAAATGCAGTTCGATATGACTGGATCCTCCAACATGTCCTCTTAAAACTCTGGCATCTATATCCCTCTCATTTCTCCAGAGTTCTTCAAATAATACTTCACCCGCCTGATTCTTAAAAGAAATCTTTCCATCGCTACTGACAACAGCACGGATTCCCCCATTCTCCAGTACAACATTGTCCCCTTCTTCACTTACACTTGCCCGATCTTCTTTTGGCGGTAATAAAGTCCAATTAAGATTTTCGATTTCTCCTTTTGAAGCTCTTACCCGAATAATATGCTCTCCATATGCTTCAATCTGAACCTTTTCTCCTTCTCGGAAAATGAAAATCTTGTTCTGTGCAGTCCTGACCATCTTTTCCTCCCGCTTTCATTCCTCTACTCTAGCTGTTCCATAAGGTGACTTCCAAATTACAATGTATACAACTCTGTAATTTGTATATCAGGTACATGTACGAACCATCTATAGACTATATTCTACATATTTCGACATGCTTTGTCAAGAAATTTGCACATCTATTGTGAAATATGGTTAAATTTATTGTGTGTTATGTACAACTTATCGTTTGTTAACCGTACAACTTCTTGTGATTTTATCACATAACTTTACTTTTTTAAGCGTACAACATGTGCATATTTTCCATTAACTATTTAGCACTTTATTTATACAAGTGCTGCCAGCCACACACTCGCTGCAAGCCCTGCAAATGTTGCAATAAGTGCTCCGGCAAGAGTATACCTGGTTTTTTTCACCTTTGCTGACATAAAATACACAGACATCGTATAGAAAATCGTTTCCGTACACGCCATCGAAATTGAAGCGATCATTCCGTTTCTCGAATCCGTTCCAAATTCCTTATAGATATCAAGCAATAATCCCGTTGCGGCAGAGGACGAAAACATTTTCACAATCGTAAGTGGAACCAATGCCCCTGGAAATCCAATCTGCTCCGTCACATTTCCAATTATTTCCGATATAAATTCCAGAAAACCCGATGCACGCAAAATCCCCACTGCCGCCATCAATCCGATCAACGTCGGCATCAGCCGCACGACCGTCCAAAATCCCCGCTTTGCTCCCTGAATAAAAGTATCATATACATTCACTCCTGCAAAAATTCCATATATAAGAATGGACAAAATCATAAAAGGGACTATAAAGTCAGATATGTATAAAAAAAGGCGCATAAAAACAGCTCCTGGCGAACCACTTTACTAAAAAGTATATTCGCCGGAGCTGATATTCATTCCGTTTGCTTTATAAAGAAAACTTTTCTATTCCTCATCCGCATACTTCGCAAACCGCTTCTCATTCTGATGGATCACATAATAATACATCACGATCAGCAACGCACTTGCCAGGATCCATGCCGCCGGACTTGCCATGCATACTCCAAAGTAACTCTTCTGCCCTGCCGCGATCATGGCAACAACGCCCCTGCCAACCAACTCAGCCACACCAGCCATCATCGGGAGCAGTCCATATCCCATTCCCTGGATTCCATTCCGGTAAACATTTACAACGGTAAGCGGAATAAAGAAAGTACCGACGCATTTCAGGTAAATATCCACGGAATGCATAATTTCTGTCAAATCCCCAGACAGGAACAGATACGTCATATATTTCCCAACCGTCATAATGATCGCCGCAACTACGACTGAATAGATACTTCCCATGATCGTAATTGACTTAAATCCCTGACGGATCCTTTTGATCTTACCCGCTCCAATATTCTGTGCGCAATAGGTTGCCATCGTGGTTCCCATCGCAACATATGCCTGCGTCACGATCTGCTCGATCTTATTCGCTGCGGTAAATGCCGCTACCTGTGTGGAGCCAAGCAAATTCAGGGCAGTCTGTACCATCATGGTTCCGATCGCTGTGATCGAATATTGAAGAGCCATCGGGATTCCGACTGCAAGCTGGATCTTTAGCAGATGTCCGCTCGGACGCCAGTCCTCTTTATGTAAATGCAGGATTGGAACCGCCTTCACAATATATACCAGACACAGGATTCCCGAAATCCCCTGTGAAATCACAGTCGCCCATGCCGCACCGGCTGCGCCCATGTGAAATGCAATGATAAATACCATATCCAGCACAATGTTGAGCAACGCCGCAAGAATCAGGAAATATAGCGGAACCTTGCTGTTACCAAGTGCCCGCAAGACACTGGATAAAAAGTTATATAACATCTGCGCCGCAATTCCACCACAGATTACCATAATATACGCATAGGCATCCTTGAAAATATCATCCGGTGTCTTCATAATCCCAAGAAGCGGTTTCATTGCCATCATTCCGAGCACAGTCATAATAAGAGACATAATAATCGCCAGAATCGCGGCATTTCCTACAGTCTTGCGCATTGCTTTCATATCACCCGCGCCAAATTTCTGTGCCGTAAGTACGGTAAATCCTGCCGTCATTCCCAGAATAAATCCATTGATCAGAAACATGATCGTTCCCGTACTTCCAACAGCCGCAAGTGCTTTGGTTCCCACGAACTTTCCTACGATAATCGTATCTGCCATACTGTAGAACTGCTGAAATACATTTCCAATGAAGATCGGCAGTGTGAAATTAAAAATAATTTTTCCCGGATTCCCGGTCGTCAAATCTTTCTGTAATGTTTTCATATATTCCCTCTGTTTATCTTATTAACATTTTACCTCTCGTCATTATAGAAAAATGTATCTTAAATTGCAATTGTCGTTTTCACGAAATTCCCCCTGTTTCACAAAGTATTTCCCGTTTATTTGACGGAATCTTTGACACCCCAGATTCTATCCTCTATAATATTTTATATAGAAAAAAATTATCATTTTCAGGAGGCATTGATATGAAACCACTGCCCTTTATCATGCAATATGTCAGACGATACAAATATCGCTATATTGCCGGAATCCTTACTCTTTTTGCTGTAGATGCGGCAAGTGTATTTATTCCCAAACTTACCGGTATCATTACCGATGGTCTTACCGCGCGCAGCATTACCTGGAGTTCCATTCGTACCTGTCTTCTTGGGATCTTTCTGATTGGTCTTCTGCTTGCAGTCGGCCGTTTTTTGTGGCGTTATTTTCTTTTTGGAACCGCACGTATTATCGAGCGTGAACTGCGTAATGAAATGTTTTCCCATCTAGAAACTATGGATGTGGAATACTACAACAGCCACAAAACAGGTGATCTGATGACCCGGTTTACCAGTGACTTAAATGCGGTCCGCATGGCACTTGGCCCTGCTGTCATCTGCATCTTTGATTCCGTAGTCATGACGCTCCTGGTCGTCTGCCAGATGATGTATTATGTCAATATAAAACTAACCCTTCTGGCACTGATCCCGATGGTCATCATCTGCCTCGGCTATATGCATTACGGAAAGGTACTGGATAACCTCTACACCGAACGTCAGGACAGTGTTTCCAATCTTGCCGACTTTGTACAGGAAAGCTTCTCCGGGATCCGTGTGATCAAGGCCTTTGTTCGCAAGCAGGCAGAAATCCTTTCTTTTTCCAAAAAGAACCAGGACACCATGGATAAAAGTATGCGCATCGCAAAGCTGGAAGCCATCCTGATCCCGCTTCTGGATGTGATCATCGGATTTTCCAGTCTTGCCTCACTCCTTTATGGGGGATACCTCGCCCTGATCGGACAGATTACACTCGGACGCTTCGTAGCTTTCAATCAGTATGTCAATATGCTGGTATGGCCGATGCTCGCCTGTTCGGAAGCTGCCGTCATGTTTTCCCAGGGAACTGCATCTATCCGCCGTGTACAGGAAATCCTGGAAGCACAGACAAATGTAAAAGATACTGCTTCTGTCACGACTTTAGACACCCTGCACGGGGATATCCGTTTTAACCACCTGACATTTGCACACCTTGGAAATACTTCTCCGGTACTGCATGATATCAATCTGGACATCCCATCCGGGACAACCCTTGCCATCATCGGGCGCACCGGCAACGGAAAATCCACTCTGGTCAATCTTCTGCTCCGGCTTTACAACACCGAGCCAGGCATGATTTATCTGGATAACCATGATATCAACACAATTCCGCTGAAAACTCTGCGTGAAAATATTGCTTATGTACCACAGGATAATTTTCTTTTTTCCGATACTCTGAAAGCAAATATTGCATTCGGCACAAAGTCACAGGATATGAGCCGTATTATCGCCGCAGCAAAATCAGCCTGCATTCACGATAATATTGCAAATTTTCCTGACAACTATGATACGATCGTCGGCGAACGTGGCGTTACGCTTTCCGGCGGTCAGAAACAGCGCAGCTCCATCGCCCGCGCCCTGATGAAAAATGCGCCGATCCTGATTCTTGATGACTCCCTTTCCGCTGTCGACACCGATACGGAAGAACATATCCTGCATAATCTCAGGGACGATCGTAAAGGGAAAACAACGATCCTGATCGCACACCGCATTTCCACAGTACAGCATGCCGATCTGATCATGGTACTTGAAAACGGGGAAATGAAAGAGCTTGGAACACACACCGAACTGATTCAGAAAAATGGTATTTATAAAGATATGTTTGAAAAGCAACAGTTGGAAGCTTCCATTGGAGAACAGGAGGTAGTCATAAGATGAAACGACTTTTAAGTTATCTAAAACCGCATAAATGGGTAATGACCCTGGCAACTGTCCTGGTTCTCTTTATCATTGCTGTGGAACTTTACCGCCCGATCATCATCGGAAATGCAATCGACCAGTATATCAACGGTTATTATCATCCGTATGTAGAAGCCGACGTTTCCGCTTCGGACGCTGTAAACTGGAACGGTCTTGTACTATCGCGCGACCAGGCAGTATCTAAGGCGGATTCTGCTTCCTTTTATCAGATTTTTCTCTGGAAGGATCACTATTACATGGCAGAAAATCTCACCCGCGCTGAATGTACTGCACTACAAAATGCCGATACATCTGTTTTAAAAAATTATGTCAGAGAAGGTGCACAGAAGCTTACTTCCAATGATCTGAAGGTTTTAAGACAAAATGATTTTAAGGGGATCTTAAAAGCCGGAATCCTGTTTCTTCTGTTGCTTTTTAGCGGATTTTTCCTGAACCTTGCCGACACCTGGCTTTTACAGAAGATGGGGCAGCAGATCGTGTACAAACTGCGTGAAGAAACATTTACACATATACACAGCCTGTCACTTTCTTTTTTCAATATAACACCGGTTGGCAAGCTCGTAACACGTGTATCTAACGATACTGAAGCAGTCAACGAACTGTTTTCCACCATTCTTGTGAAACTTTTTAAAAACGTTGTTAAGATTATTGGTTACGCTGTTGTCATGCTCTCAATTAATGTGAAAATGGCAGGTATATCCTTCCTGCTTTTACCTCTGGTTGCAATCCTGACTTTTGTTTTCCGGCATCTCTCCAGAAAAGCTTACCAGATCACAAGAAATAAAATCACAGAGCTGAACACCTTCCTGTCCGAACATATTTCCGGTATGAAGCTGATCCAGATCTTTGCACGCGAAAAAGAGAAATACAGTGAATTTGAAGGCAAATCTATGGAACTGTACCGTGCCAATTTCCGCGAAATCATGACTTTCGCGATCTTCCGGCCTTCAATCTATCTGGTTTCGGTCATTGCCATGATCCTTGTTATTCGTACCGGAAGCCTTTCTGTGTTAAATGGAAGTCTTTCTCTCGGAACCCTGTTCGTATTTATCACCTACATCAGCTCCTTTTTTGAGCCAATCCAGGAGCTTTCCGAACAGCTTGGAACCCTGCAGTCTTCCATTGCTTCCGCAGAAAAGATTTTCAGTGTTCTTGATGTAAAACCAGAGATCGTATCTCCGGCCGATCCGGCTCCGGTCAATATTCTTGGTGAAATTGAATTCCGCCATGTCTGGTTTGCCTACGAAGAGGAAAATTATATTTTAAAAGATGTAAGTTTTGTAATCCATCCGGGTGAAAAGGCTGCTTTTGTCGGCGCTACCGGAGCAGGAAAATCTACAATTTTAAATCTGATCGGAAGATATTTTGATATTCAGAAGGGACAGATCCTGATTGATGGTATTGATATTCATGAAATTGATCTGGATGTACTCCGCGGTGCGATTGGTCAGGTTCAGCAGGATGTCTTCATCTTCACCGGAGACATCAAAAGTAATATCTCGCTGAATAATGAAGCAATCTCACCGGACGATGTCAGACGGGCTGCCGAAATTGTAAATGCAGATCCATTTATTCAGAAACTGCCGCACGGATATGATGAACCGGTTACAGAACGCGGAAGTACTCTATCTGCCGGGCAGCGCCAGCTTTTGTCCTTCGCACGGACACTTGCTTATGATCCGAAGATCCTTGTTCTCGATGAAGCAACTGCCAACATCGATACAGAAACCGAAACACTGATCACACAGGCACTTGCACGGCTGATGGATGGAAGAACTACGATCATGGTCGCACACCGGCTTTCTACGATCCAGCATGCAGATAAAATTATTGTGATGCATCACGGAGAAATAAAAGAATCCGGAACCCATCAGGAGCTGCTGGCGAAGGATGGGTTGTATAAAAAATTGTATGAATTGCAGTTGATGGATTAGACAATTCTGTCATTTTATTTTATATTGATTTTCTTCTTTATGTTTGTTACCATAAGTTCAAGGTGCTATTTCACTGTGTGCGACTTTTTACAGTCTTGGGTATGTGCGTGGAAAGCATGATTCCAAGATCAAGTAGGAGGCGGTGACTAACCGCCGTCCTCTCACACCACCGTGCGTACCGTTCGG
>NZ_JAQDKN010000015.1:0-75393 GCF_027662015.1 Coprococcus sp. AM100_B19A | reverse complement strand
CGCATGAGCTTTGACATTGTGCAGAACAAGCTGAAATCCCGCCAGCGTCCGGGGCAGACTAATGAAATCAGCCTGTTTGCCGGACTGTTAAAATGCGGCGAGTGTGGGAAGTCGCTGACGGTACGCTACACAAACGCAAAACATCCCCAGCGGATTTATTCCTGCAAGACCTACAATGCCTTTGGAAAGAACCACTGCACCCAGCACCGGATTGACTATGACACCCTTTACAGCCATGTGCTGCGGAAAATCCGGGAATGTGCCAGAGCTGCCCTGATGGACGGGGAAGCGGTTGCTGACCGCCTGACCAATACCTGTGAAGCCGAGCAGCGGGAACAGCGGGAAGCAATGGAACGCTCCCTTACAAGGGACGAGGAACGGATTGAGGTTCTGGACAAAATGGTCATGCGGCTTTATGAGGATATGATTGCAGGGCGTATCAGTGAGCAGAATTTCAACACCATGCTGGAAAAGACACAGACCGAGCAGACGGAGCTTAAAGCAAAAGTGTCCGAGGGCAGAAAGCGGCTGTCCGATGAAGTCCAGCTTGCCAATGACGCAAAACAATGGGTGGACGCCATTCAGGAATACGCCAACATCACAGAGCTGGACGCAGCCACCCTCAACCGCTTAATCAAAGAAATCGTCGTGCATGAGCGCATTGACGAAGATAAAACAAGACACATTTCTATCGAAATTCATTTTAATCTCAAACCCATCCCGGAGGTGGAACAGGTCACTGCCTGACCTGTCCCGCCGGGACGGTTCTCTTAACAACACCATATAGATTTTTTGTACGCCGCCGCCCGCCATCGAGCAGAGTTTTACACCTAATTGGGGATAAAACATTTCAACCCTGGTGGAAGATGAGCCTTGTGAAACGAGAAAGGAAATAAGTTTCTGGGCAGGGATTTTTTTGCTTCTCTTGAAATCGGAATCAGGATGGACAGCATACTGTGAAATATCAGAAACAATGTGTTCCACAGAAGAAAAAAACAGTTCTTTGATTTGTTGATGGATCATGATCATGTGCCTCCTTGAGAAAGTGATATACCACTAATTCAAGGGCCGCTCTCGCTACCTCAACAAATTTATCAGTAGCGAGAGCGGCCGCACATTTTGCACCCTATGTCAACCCTTTGGGTAGCTTTTTTGAAAAAATTTGGGTTAGACCCACAATTAGGGGCTAACCCTGTAACTTAATTAAATGACATTGGGGAGTGAACAGTAACTTCCTTTTTACTTTGCATGCCGGAATCAATGGAAATAGTTGACCGTAAAGAGATCATTTGGCATAATAGATATATGAATACTTATTCATATGAAAGGGGTAACTATGAAAAAGACAGAAGTAGAATGTTGTGATACATTTTGTATACATGAAGAACTTGTACATAAGGCAGAGGGGCATATACCGGATGAAGAAGTTTTGAAGGATCTTGCTGATTTTTTCAAGGTATTTGCAGATACCACACGGATCCGGATTTTATGTGTTCTTTTTCAGTCTGAAATGTGTGTTTGTGATCTGGCGGAAGTTCTTGGAATGACGCAGTCCGCGATTTCCCATCAGCTCAGGATGCTCAAGCAGATGAAGCTTGTGAAGAACAGACGGGAAGGAAAAACGGTGTTCTATTCCCTTGCTGATGATCATATCCAGACCATCATGAACCAGGGAATGGAGCATATTCTGGAATAACAGATGATATATCAATATAGAAGGAAGGAAACGATAACAGTGACAGCAGGAAGAAAGAAAAAGGTAATCATAGGGATCCTTGTAGCGCTTTGTATGACAGTAACGGGATGCGCCGGTTCTGTAAAAAAAGGAACGAAGTATCTGGAAGAAAAAGACTATAAAAATGCAGAGGTGGAATTCCAGGATGCGATAGACAAAAAGAAGAATCTGGGAGAGGCTTATCGCGGACTCGGACTCTGCTACTGGGAACAGAAAAAGTATGAAAAGGCAGAGAAGGCGTTGGAAAAAGCATTGAAGAATGGAACGGAAGAGACGGCAACTCTTTATAATATTCTGGGAATCTGCGATCTGGAACTGGATAAACCGGAAAAGGCAGTGTATTATTTTGAAAATGGGCAGGAGCTTTCAGGCGCAGGAAAAGAGCTGTTAAAAGAAATGGCATATAATCTGGTAGTTGCCTATGAAAAAGCAGGGGATTACCAGTCTGCAAAAGAGAAGCTGGACAGTTATCTGAAAGCAAATCCAGATGACAAAAAAGCGCTGAAAGAGCAGGAATTTTTAAATACACAGATTTCGGAAGGAGATCAGCAGTAGAGCGGATTGGATGAGCAGATCTGATCCGGGACGGAAAGAAATCTGGCAGGGGAGAATAATATGGCACTTTATGAAATAAAAGAAGAAAAGGAAAGGGTAATTCTGGTCGGTGTCAGTACAAGGGAGAACGATGACACGGAAGATTCTCTGGATGAGTTAAAGGATCTGGTGAAGACGGCAGGTGCGGAAGCGGTCGGACGGGTAATCCAGAGAAGAGAGCTTGTCCATCCGGGAACTTATGTCGGAAAAGGCAAGATTGAGGAGATCCGGGAGCTTTTGTGGGAGCTTGACGCAACCGGGATCGTCTGTGATGATGAGCTGTCTCCGGCACAGATGAACAATCTGACGGATATTCTGGATGTGAAGGTAATGGACCGGACGATGGTCATTCTGGATATTTTTGCAGGACGGGCTTCTACAAGTGAAGGAAAGATCCAGGTAGAACTGGCACAGCTTAAGTACCGGCAGTCACAGCTTACCGGGGCAGGAAGGGCGATGTCACGTCTGGGAGGCGGAATCGGAACCAGAGGACCGGGAGAAAAGAAGCTGGAGATGGACCGGAGACTCATCAAGAACCGGATCGCACAGCTGAACCGTGAACTCAGGGAGGTGAAGAGACACCGGGAACTGACACGTGAGCAGCGGACGAAGAACCGGATCCCTGTTGTGGCAATTGTTGGTTATACCAATGCCGGAAAGTCCACGCTTCTCAACACACTGACCGGAGCCGGTGTGCTGCAGGAGGATCAGCTTTTTGCAACTCTTGATCCGACGACAAGAAGCCGGAAGCTGCCAAGCGGACAGGAGATTCTTCTGACAGATACGGTAGGCTTTATCCGGAAGCTGCCTCATCATCTGATCGATGCATTTAAAAGTACGCTGGAAGAAGCGAAGTATGCGGATCTGATCCTGCATGTAGTCGATGCATCCAATCCACAGATGGACGAGCAGATGTATGTGGTGTATGAGACACTGCAACGTCTGGAGGCAATGGACAAACCGGTGGTCACGGCATTTAACAAGATGGACAGGATCGGGGAAAGCCTGACGGTACGGGACTTTAAGGCAGACCGGATCGTACAGGTGTCTGCAAAGACCGGAGAAGGTCTGGAGGCGCTTCTTCAGGCAATAGAAGAGATCCTGCGGGAGCAGAAAATTTATATCGAACGAGTTTATTCCTATCAGGAATCCGGGAAAATCCAGCTCATACGGAAGTATGGAGAACTGCTGGAGGAAGAATACAAAGAAGATGGAATCCATGTATCTGCATACGTGCCGAAAGAGCTTGACGGGAGGGTATAACAGATGGCTTTACAGTTTATTTTTGGAAATCCGGGTTCGGGCAAGTCACATTATCTATATGAACATATCATTCGGGAATCAATGAAACATCCTGATATTAATTATATTATTCTGGTGCCGGAACAGTTCACGATGCAGACGCAGAAGGAACTGGTCCTGCGGCATCCGAGACATGGAATTATGAACATAGACGTGCTGAGTTTTGCACGTCTTGCTTTTCGTGTTCTGGAAGAAACAGGGAATGGAAGCAGGGAGATTCTGGATGATGAAGGAAAGAATCTGATCCTCAGGCGACTCGCGGGGAAAAAAGAAGATTCGCTAAAGGTTTTAAAAGGAAATATCAAAAAGCCAGGTTACATCAGTGAGGTGAAATCCGTTATTTCCGAGCTGACGCAGTACAACATTTCCCCGGATGGCATGGATGATATGATCACGGAGGCAGATGAGTCTTCGTATCTTGCCTGGAAATTGAAGGATATCCAGGTGATGTATCAGGTATTTGAAGAATATCTTGCAGATAAATATATTACAAAAGAAGAAATTCTGGACATTCTCTGCAATGTGATGGACAAATCGAGAATGCTGAAGGACAGTGTGATCGCGCTGGATGGGTTTACCGGATTTACGCCGCTTCAGAACAAGGTGCTGGGGGAAATGCTGCATCATTGTCAGAAGGTGATGATTACTGTCACGATGGATAAGAGGGAAGATCCTTACGTGATGAAAGACAAGTATCAGCTGTTTGCGCTGAGTAAGCAGATGGTGACGTCTCTTGTGAAGATTGCAGGGGAGGAAAAGGTGCTGGTCGAAGAGCCGGTCTGTCTGTACCAGGAGCCGGTCTGGCGTTTTAGAAATGCGCCGGCACTTGCATTTCTGGAGAAGGAACTGTTCCGTTACAGTGGCAGGACTTACAGGGAAAAGCAGTCAAATGTGCGGGTTTATGCAGCGGCAAATCCCAGGATGGAAGTAGAATGCGCTGCCCAGAGGATACGTTTTTTAATTCGTAAGAAAGAATATCGTTACCGGGAGATCGCGGTGATCGCAAGTGACATGAATTTCTATGCGGATGAGATCGAGAAGACTTTCCGGGAGTATGAGATTCCGGTTTTCATGGATTATAAGCGGAATGTACTTTTAAATTCTTTTGTGGAGTATATCCGGAGTCTTCTTGCGATGGCAGAACAGAATTTTTCGGCAGAAAGTGTGTTCCGGTTTTTAAGAACGGATCTGACCGGATTTACCGGTGAGGAACTGGATCTTCTGGAAAATTATGTACTTGCTCTGGGCATCCGTGGCTACAAAAAATGGCAGGAAAAATGGATCCGTAGAGCGAAGGATACGACCGAGGAAGATTTGGAGGTACTGAATCATCTCCGGGTATGCTTTGTGGAAAAAACAGAAGATCTGGTGTTTGTCTTAAAGCAGCGTCAGAAGACAGTGCGGGATGTGACGCTTGCAATCTGTGAATTTCTGGAAAAAGAAGAAATCCAGAAGCAGGTAAAAGTATTGGAGAATCAATTTACAGAAGCAGGAGAGCTTGCACTTGCAAAAGAATATGCACAGATCTATCGTGTGGTGATGGAGCTGTTTGACAAGTTTGTAAGTCTTCTTGGAGATGAGCGGATTGCGCTCAAAGAGTACAGGGAGCTTCTGGATGCCGGAATGGAAGAGGCAAGGATCGGTGTAATTCCGCCAAGTCTGGATGAAGTGATGGCAGGAGATATTGAGCGAACGAGACTGAAAGATATCCGGGCGCTGATCCTTCTGGGAGTCAATGATTCTTTGATTCCGGGAAATGCATCCGCAGGTGGACTGATTTCAGACAGAGACCGGGAGCGTTTTGAAGAAAGAGGAATTGCGCTTGCACCGGGAACAAGAGAAAAAAGTTACATCCAGAAATTTTATCTGTATCTGCACATGACAAAGCCGACGGAAGAATTGATGCTGACCTACAGTAAAGTATCGGCCGATGGAAAGAGCAGGAGGGCGGCATATCTGGTCGGGGATCTGAAGCGGATGTATACAAAGCTTCCTGTATTTAATATGGATCAGTATGGGATGGAGACAAAAGAAATGCTTCCACAGACCGGGATCGGGTCACTGATCGAAGGATTACAGAACCCGAAAAAGATGGAGGAAGGCAGCTGGCAGGAGCTGTACCGTTGGTATTGTGCGCAGGAGGACTGGAGCGAAAAGGTGCACGATCTGGCAAGGATCAGCAGATACCGCAGGCCGGAGGACAATCTGACTTTGCAGACTGCACAGAAGCTTTATGGAGACTGGGCACCAAGCATTTCAAGACTGGAGAAATTTGCTGCCTGTGCCTGTGCGCATTTTCTGACCTATGGACTTCGCCTTAAGGAGAGAGAGGTCTATGAATTTGCTGCTCTTGATTTTGGAAATATTTTTCATAAAGCACTGGAAAAATATGCCCGACGGGTAGAGCGGGAAGGCCTGGAATGGACTGAGGTTACAAAGGAGCAGCAGGAACAGTTTGCGTCGGAAAGCGTGGATGAGAGTATCGTAGATTACAGCAATACCGTAATCTACAGCAGTGCGCGGAACGCGTATATCGTGCCACGTATGAAACGTATGATGAACCGGACGGTCTGGGCGATGACAAAGCAGCTTCGGAAGGGAAGCTTTAAACCGGAGGGCTATGAGGTAAGCTTTGGAAGCGGAAAGATTGACAGGATCGATACATGTGAGACGGAAGATCAGGTCTATGTGAAGATCCTGGATTATAAAACCGGGGCAAAGAGTTTTGATATGGCAGCTTTTTATCATGGTCTGCAGATGCAGCTGGTGGTGTATATGGAAGAAGCAGTCCGACTGGAGGAAAGAAAACATCCGGGTAAAAAGATTGTGCCGGCAGGTATTTTCTACTATCGGATGAAGGATCCGATCGTCGGGAAAGAGCTGGATGAAAAAAAACTGGAAGAGGCAATTTTAAAGGAGCTTCGGCTGGATGGAATCATCCGTCAGGAGGATGCCGTGATTCAGAGACTGGATGCGGATTTTTCGGGGAATTCGCTTGTGATTCCGGCAGGAAAGACGAAAAGCGGCTATTCTAAAGCATCCAAAATGCTCCTGCCGGAAGAGTTTGATGCAGTGCTGACTTATGCACAGAAAAGACGGACTGATCTTCAGGGAGCAATGTACCGCGGAAAGGCGGAGGCACTACCGTATGAGATGGGTACGCAAAATGGCTGTACGTATTGCCCATACCGGGATATCTGCGGATTTGATGAGCAGATCGAAGGATATGAATACCGGAAGCTTGAGAAGCTTCCGAAGGAAATTGTAATGGAGAAAATTATGGCGAAGCTGGAAGAGGAGAAGCAGACATGGGAGTAAAATGGACCGAAGAACAGCAGCAGGTGATCGACCTGCGTGATCATAATATTCTGGTGTCAGCAGCCGCTGGTTCCGGGAAAACTGCTGTTCTGGTGGAGCGGATTATTGCGAGACTGACAAGGGATGCAAATCCGGTGGATGTCGACCATATGCTGATCGTGACCTACACTGAAGCGGCGGCGGCTGAGATGAAAGAAAGGATCGGTGCTGCGATTGAGAAGGAGCTGGAGGAGGATCCGTCAAGTGAACATCTGAAGCGGCAGTCTGCCCTGATCCATACAGCAAAGATTACAACGATCCACAGCTTCTGCCTGTCTGTGATCCGGGAGTACTTTCACACGATCGATCTGGATCCGGGATTCCGTATTGCGGAAGAAGGAGAATTAAAGCTTTTGAAGCAGGACGTGATGAAAGAGCTTCTGGAAGCAAAATATGAAGAAGGAAACGAGGATTTCCTGTGTTTTGTGGAGACTTTTGCAACCGGAAGGGAAGATCTGCAGGTGGAAGAAATCATTAGCAGACTGTATGAATTTGCCGGAAGTTATCCGGATCCGGAGGAGTGGCTGGATGACTGTGCAAGGATGTACGAAGAGAGCGGGGAAAAAGCTATTTATATTGAAAAGGTGATGGAGTATATCCGGAGAACAGTTGCGGATATGCAGATGCTGATGGAAAAAGCGGACCAGATCTGCATGGAACCGGACGGACCGTATATGTATGGAGAAATGCTGGAAGCGGATCAGAAAGTTCTGAGAAAGCTTTTTGCGGCAAAGAGCTATGAAGAAATGTATGAGGCACTGAAAGAAAAGCCGGCATGGAAAACTCTGTCCAGAAAGAAAGATGACGCAGTAGATCCGACAAAAAGAGAGCAGGTAAGAGCCTATCGGGATACCTGGAAGAAACTTATCGATGATATTCGAAACAATTATTTTTTCCAGCCGCCATCTGAGATGGAAGCAGACCGGAAAATCTGCATTCCGGTGATACATGAGCTGGTCAGTCTGGTAAAAGAATACCAGAGGGTACTTGCAGCTAAGAAGGCAGAAAAAAATCTGATCGATTTCCGGGATATGGAACAGTTTGCCTTGCAGATCCTGACAAGAAAAGAAAACGGAAAAAGAGTGCCTTCTGAGGTGGCCAAGGAGTATCAGAATACATTTGAGGAAGTAATGATCGATGAATATCAGGACAGTAACCTGATCCAGGAGGCGATCCTTACCAGTGTGTCCCGGATCAGCAGAGGGGAAAATAATCTCTTCATGGTAGGAGATGTGAAGCAGAGTATTTACCGTTTCCGCTTGTCAAGGCCGGAGCTTTTCATGGAAAAATTCAATACCTACAGTCTGACGGACGGAGGAAACAGGCGAATCGATCTGCACAAAAATTTCCGAAGCCGGGCAGAAGTGCTGGATGCGGTAAACTTCATTTTCCGACAGATCATGACCGAAGAGCTTGGAAGGATCACATACGATGAGAATGCTGCACTTTATGTGGGAGCTTCTTACCCAGAATCTGAAAAGAATGAGACAGAAATCCTTCTTCTGGATACAAAAAGTGAGGAAGAGGATACCGGGCTTTCTGTGCGAAGCGGAAGCCAGACGGCAAAAGAGCTGGAAGTCCGTCTGATCGCACAAAGAATCGGAGAGCTGATGGAAAGTCAGCAGATTGTAGATAAAGAAACGGGAATGTTGCGACCGGTACGCTATCAGGATATTGTAATCCTGACAAGAAGCCCTGCAGGATGGACCGATACTGTTACACGAATTTTGCAGGAGGAGGGAATACCGGTTCTGGCTGAATCGGCAGATGGGTATTTTGAAACTCTGGAAATTGGATGGATGATGGACTATCTGCGTGTACTTGACAATTTTCGTCAGGACATCCCACTCGTTGCGGTGCTGAAATCTCCGTTTGGAAGAATGACAAATGAGGAACTGGCACAGATCAGAGAATTGAATACAGAAGTACCATTTTATCAGAATGTACTGGAAACAGCGGATCCGGAAAAAAAGACAGATCTTCCGGCGGGCATTCTGAAAAAAGTGCGCGATGTATTTGGATGGCTTTTTTATTTCCGGGAGCGGATACCGTACACGGCAATCCATGATCTCCTGTGGGAGATCATGAAAAAGACAGGATACCGGGATTATATCGCGGCAATGCCAGGAGGAAAAGGAAGGCGCGCGAATCTTGATATGCTGATCACCAGGGCAAAGGCATTTGAGGCAACTAGCTATAAGGGACTGTATCATTTTGTCCGTTATATTGATCAGCTCAAGAAATATAATGTAGACTTTGGGGAAGCCGGGCTTTACGATGAGCAGACGGATGCAGTTCGTCTGATGAGTATCCATAAGAGTAAAGGACTGGAATTCCCGGTTGTGATCGTGGCCGGAATGGGAAAGAGGTTCAACATTCAGGATACCACGGCAAGCGTTGTGATCCATCCGGATCTGGGGCTTGGAATCGATGCGATCGATCTGGAGCGGCGAACCAAATCTCCGACACTATTAAAGAAAGTTATTCAAAATGAAATCGGTCTGGAAAATCTTGGTGAGGAGCTTCGTGTGCTTTATGTAGCACTTACACGTGCAAAGGAAAAGCTGATTCTTACCGGAACGGTTCCACATGCGGCAGACAAGCTGGAAGCCTGTCAGCTGGAACAGGAAAACAGTCAGAAAGAAACACTGGACTTTACAAAACTTGCACGTGCAACGTCTTATTATGACTGGATCCTTCCGGCGGCAGTGCGTAAAATAGAAGAAGTTCCAATCGAATTAAAAGTGATTGGTGTTGATACGCTTGTAGAAGGTGAAGTGGATAATGAAGCAGCAGATTATCTGGAAAAAGAGGTGTTCCTTGAAAAAATAGAAGCAGAAGAACATCCGATGGCTGCGACGGATGAACGTTTTCGGGCAAAAATCGAGGAAGCATTTTCCTACAGATATCCGTATCAGGGTGAAGATCAGATGAAAATGAAGTACACCGTGTCAGAGCTGAAAAAATATGCGGCAGCTTCGGAAGAAGAAGATGGAGAAATACTGATTCCGGAAGAGGAGATTGTTCCAATCCTTCCGAATTTTATGAAAGAGGAAGAAGAGGTAAAAGGAGCAACAAAAGGAACAGCTTATCATAAAGTAATGGAGCTTCTTGATTTTACGAAAATATATACGTTGGATTTACTGCAGGAAAACATAGAGAATCTGAAAAACGAAGGATACCTGGATGCGGGAACAGCCGGGTGTATTCAAAAAAAAGAAATTATGGAGTTTCTTAATACGAATGTAGGAAAAAGAATGCAAAATGCAGCCAGGGCAAAAACACTTTACCGCGAGCAGCCGTTTGTTCTCGGTGTAGATGCAAAAGAATTTTATCCGGATCAGAAAAAGGGTGAAATGGTACTGATCCAGGGAATTATTGATGCTTACTTTGAAGAAGACGGAGAAATCATCGTACTCGATTATAAAACCGACCGTGTACAAACCGAAGCCGAACTAAAAGACCGCTACCAGGAACAGCTCCGCCTTTACACCAAAGCCCTCGAACAGATCACCCGGAAAAAAGTAAAAGAACAGATCATCTACTCCTTCACCCTTTGCAAAGAAATCCACCTGGAGGGCTACAAAAATGATTAAAATAATACTCCTGGCATACCTGCTATTGATCAACATCATCACCTACTTCACCTACGCCGCCGATAAAACCAAAGCCCGCCAAAACAAATGGCGAATCCCCGAACGAACCCTCATCCTCCTGGCCCTTCTGGGCGGCTCCCCCGCCGCCCTCCTTGCCATGAAACACTACCACCACAAAACCCGCCACCTGAAATTCAAATTAGGAATCCCTATTATTCTAATCATTCAAATAATAATCACATTTTTTCTTTACCCAAATATTTAAAATATTTGATTCCCCAGCACAGTCGCCTTACAGGCGCTGTGCGTCCCCTTTATCCAAAACATAATACCAAACGAAACTCTCCCACTCAGGGACGCTGCGCCTCCTTTATATAACTTTCCTTCCTGAAAAATTTTGCAGCCGTCCCGTCCCCGTTCACAATCCTTCAAATTTCGCCCCAGCATCAGCCCTGGCATCCCGCCCAAGCGGATGGCTGGTCATTCTATAACCTTGAGCGGCTTGCAGATAGAAATAAAGTCCACCACTTCCCTTGAGGGGCAATGGAGATGAGACTCAAACATTGTGGAAGCCATTGCTGACACAATGTTTGCATTCAGAGGCTCATCGGAATGCCTTCGCCCCGTGGGAAGCGGTGGACTTTATTTCTATCCGCAAGCTGTCACAACCTTCCTCCCACCATCCGTCTCCCACCCATTTCTTTAGGAAATCTTCAGAAAGTCTTATACAATATTATATTGACTCACTATATTATATAACGTATAATATACTTAACAAAACAATATAACAAACAATAAAAGGATGTGAATCATATGGTATTTAACACCGGAGCTGCCCTCCTTGATGCGATCGTGCTTGCTGTTGTGTCGCGGGAGCAGGAAGGAACCTATGGATATAAGATTACCCAGGATGTCCGGAAAGTTCTGAATGTATCAGAGTCAACAATGTATCCGGTACTCAGAAGACTTCAGAAAGATGAATGTCTGGAGGTCTATGATATGCAGTTTGACGGAAGAAACCGCAGATACTATAAAGTTACAGAAAAAGGAATGGCACAGCTGAATTTATATAAAGTCGAATGGAAGAACTACACAAGGAAGATTACAGAGATGTTCGAGGGAGGTGCAGCCGAATGAGCCGTACAGAGTATATGAGGGAATTAGATGCACTGCTTCATGGAATTTCGAAAGAAGAAAGAGAAGAAGCAATGCAGTATTACAATGATTATTTTGATGACGCCGGAAGCGAGAATGAAGAAAAAGTAATCGAAGAGCTGGGAAGTCCTGCAAAGCTTGCCGAAACGATCCGTGCCGGGATAAATGGCAATACCGATGAGGCGGAAAGTTATGGAGAGTACGGAGAGCGAGGATATCAGGACAGGCGTTTTGACAGCAGTGAGTATCCGGCAGGAAGAGATGACTATTATAAAGATAGCTATTCGGAGACATATGGAGAAAGACAGTCACAGAATGACAGGAATCCATTTTCGGAAAGACAGTATTCTTATACAGCTAATTCTAATCAGGGATATACATATGCGGGAAATCAGGGATATGGTGCGGGTCAGATGACAGAAATGCCACGGAAGAAATCCAGTGCCGGCAAGATCATTCTGATCATCTGTATCCTTGTGATTGGGCTTCCAATTGTAGTTCCGACAGCACTTGGTCTTCTTTTAGCGGCATTTGGAGTTCTGGTCGCACTTGCAATATCAGCAATAGCGATCTGGGTGGCAGCAGTTGCAACCGCAGCCGTAGGGATTCTGTTGGGGATTCATGGATTTGGTCAGCTGTTTTATTCCCCGGCTCTTGGAATCGGAATGCTTGGTGTCGGCTGCCTGCTGCTGGCACTTGGGGCAGTATTTACAGTATTGATCGGATGGGGATGCATCAAACTGATTCCAATGATGTTCCGTGGATTTGTAAATCTTTGTCGCATACCATTTCAGAAAAAGAGAGGTGAATGCAGATGAAAAAAGGATGGAAGATTTTCTGGACAGTTATTATAAGCCTGACAGGGGCAGGAGTTGTATTTTGTATCATTGCGTTATGCCTTGGAGTCACATTTTCACAGTTTGAAAAAGCATATCCGAATGGAATTGGTATTATGAGAAAGAATTATGTTTCTTTTGATGACGATTGGGATGATGATGATGAGCTGGATGATACAGAAAATGTTGTATCGGAAGAGGCATTTTCCGGTGTGGAGAATCTGAAGCTTGATATCGGTGCAAGTGAGGTGCGGATCAAGACGGGGACAGATGACAAGATCCATGTGGATGATTCCGGAATGAAAACGGAAAACGCAGTGCAGAAAACGCTGTCCCATGACGGAAAAACTCTGGAAATAACAACGAAAATGCGCAGCAGTTTCAGTTTCAAAAATGTGAGAAACGCAAAGGGAACACTTGTGATCTATCTTCCAAGAGATTACAAGTTCGATCAGGTGGACATGGAATATGGTGCAGTAACAGCAGAGATCGATGGACTAAATGCGAAAAGCCTTAAGATTGAAAGCGGGGCATCAGGCTGTACAATAAAAAATGCAGATATAGAGGAGTTAGATGTAGAAACAGGTGCCGGAAGTCTGGATTTTTATGGAACAGTGGAAAAAGAAGTGGACATTGACTGTGGTGCTGGAAGCGTCACACTGAATCTGGAAGGAAAAGTGGAGGATTATAATTATGAACTGGATAGCAGTGCCGGTTCGGTAGAAATTGGAGAAGATATAGATCTTGGCGGCTTAAGCACAGAGAAGTCAATCGATAATGGCAGTAAACGCACGATTGAGATATCGAACGGAGCAGGCAGCGTGGAGATCTGTTTCCATTAGAATTAACATAGACAGAAAAATGTATCAGATGAAACACATATATAATAGAAGAAACACAAAAATAGGAGAAACTTTTAGGAGGAATTTTTATGGAACAGAAAAGATTATACAGATCCGTAACAAACCGTAAGATCTGCGGTGTATGTGGAGGCCTTGGAGAATATTTTAATATCGATCCTACATTGATCCGGCTTGGAGGTGTTTTGCTGGCTTGCGTAAGCTGTGGGACTGCCGTGGTTGCCTATTTTGTTGCAGCAGTTATCATTCCGGATCCGGAATAAAAAATAAGAGAGCTTTGCCGATAAAGAAAAGGCAGAAGGAGAAGAAGTCGGAAGTAATGTTTTCGGCTTCTTTTATAATAATCAGGTATAAATGTATAAAATCCGTAATTGGGGAAACACTCTGAAAAAGGAGTTGAAAGGTATGAAAAGCACAAAGACAAAGAAAATCAGACGCGAAGATATCCCCAATCTGGAAACAAGTGAGCGGGTAAAATACGAGATTGCGGAGGAGCTTGGACTTCTCGATAAGGTTCTGGAAGATGGCTGGAAGAGTCTGTCATCAAAAGAAACCGGGCGGATCGGAGGAATCATTTCAAAAAAATCCAGGAAGAATGAGACTGGGAATTTACAATAATATTACAAATTTTAAAAAATGTGAATATTTTGCAACGTTTGTTGAAAAAGCACTGTATGTTTGATATAATCGCTTGACCGCAAAAACCGAGAAAATGGAACGGGTGAGGCAAATGAATGAAAAAATGAACGTACTGGACGTACAGCTTGATAACTGTACGGCAAAAGATGCGATGAAGATCATTGCAGAATATATGCAGACAGAAGAACTTAACACAGTAGATATTGTTACGGTGGATACCCTGATGAGAGCGACACAGCTTGACGGTATGAAAGAAGAGCTGGAGAAACTGGATCTTCTGCTTCCGGGAGATATGACGATTCTTGAAGCTGCAAAGATCACAGATAGAAAGCGGATCCAGGAGATGGAGGATCAGACGATGCTGAAGATGGTATTCCATTATTTTCATAAGAACCGCTGTAAGATATTTATACTGGCAGGATCTGAGGAAGAAGGAGACAGACTGCAGGGCTATCTGCATGAGGCATACAGTGGGATTCAGGTTGTCGGTATGAAAGCAGTACCGGCAGACGAAAGTGAAGATGACAGGATCACCAATCTGGTCAACGGCGGAGAAGTAGACTGTGTGATTGCCAGCATGGATTTCCCTTGGCAGGAACAGTTTGTTTACCGGTGCAAAGAGCAGCTGAATACCAGAATGTGGTTTGGAACAGGACATAGTATTGCTTCCTTTGCAAATGGTGAGAACTGGGCAGATCACCTGAAAAATTTTATCGGTAAAAGGATTTTAAAACGGGAGATCAAAAAAGAGCAAAAAAGAAAAGAAGTATAATTGAAGCGACAAAAGACTGAAAATAATAAAAAAAATCAAAAAATCTTTTTTGATAGAATAAATTTTATAATAAACTCAATTGAGGAAATGCATAAAAAAATGTGATTTCCTCTTTATTTTTTTGGTAATATGTATTAAAGTATTATATGTATATGGCTAAGTCCACAGTTGCGGGGGATGAAGATTGTACAAAGTGTATAGAACCACGGAGGATGGAGGAGAGAGAATATGATATCAAATCAGATACTGCAGAATACGATTGAAGGGTTGAAATCAATTACAAGGATTGATCTTGGAGTGATGGATACAGATGGAAAGACTTTGGCGACAACATTTCCGGAGCCTGGAGATTATGAGAATGCCGTTCTTTCGTTTGTAGAATCTCCGGCAGAAAGCCAGGTGATTCAGGGGTATCAGTTTTTCAAAATTTATGATGAACACCAGCTGGAGTACATTCTGATCGCCAATGGCGGCAGTGAAGATGTTTATATGGTTGGCAAGATTGCAGCCTTCCAGATCCAGAATCTTCTGGTAGCATATAAGGAGCGTTTTGACAAGGATAATTTCATCAAAAACCTCCTTCTTGACAACCTTCTTCTGGTGGATATTTATAATCGCGCCAAAAAATTACATATTGACACAGAGGTAAAACGTGATATCTTTATAGTTGAGACTTCTCGGGAGAGAGATGTCAGTGCGCTTGACAGTCTCCGTTCTGTTCTGGGTGGAAAGGGCAAGGACTTTATTACAGCTGTTGATGAGAAGAACATCATCGTAGTAAAAGAATTAGGTCCTGGCGATGGATATCCGGAGATGGACAAGACTGCGCATGAGATTCTTGATCTTCTGAAAGCAGAAGGAGAAGAGAATATCCGTATCGCATATGGTACGATCGTCAATGACATCAAAGAAGTATCCAAGTCTTACAAAGAAGCGAAGCTTGCGCTCGATGTAGGAAAGATCTTCTTCGACGAGAAGGAAGTTATTGCATATAGTGCGCTTGGAATCGGACGACTGATCTATCAGCTCCCAATTCCGCTCTGCAAGATGTTTATCCGCGAAATTTTTGAGGGGAAATCTCCGGACGAATTTGATGAAGAGACGCTCACGACCATCAATAAGTTCTTTGAGAATAGCCTGAATGTTTCCGAGACATCAAGACAGCTGTATATTCACAGAAATACACTGGTGTACCGTCTTGACAAACTGCAGAAGAGCACAGGACTGGATCTGCGCGTATTTGAGGACGCAATCACATTTAAGATCGCGCTGATGGTAGTCAAATATATGAAATACATGGAAACACTGGAGTATTAAGTTATATCGGAGTATGGATAATTAGGAGGAGCATATGATAGAACTTAAAGAAGTTACCAAGGAATACTCGAAGGGTATTGCTGCACTCAATGGTATCAACCTTCGGATCGAACAGGGAGAGTTCGTATTCGTAGTTGGAGACAGCGGTTCCGGAAAGTCTACGTTGATACGTCTTCTGATGAAGGAGATCGAACCAACGTCAGGTACGATTATTGTCAACGGTCAGAATCTGAATCGTATGAAACATCGCCAGATTCCGCAGTACAGAAGAGGAATCGGCGTTGTATTCCAGGATTTCAGACTTCTGAAAGACCGCAATATTTATGAGAATATTGCATTTGCACAGCGGGTTACAGAAAAATCAACCCGTGTCATCAAAAAGAAAGTGCCGGCGGCTCTGTCACTTGTCGGACTGGCACAGAAGTACAAAGCGTTCCCGAAGGAATTGTCCGGTGGGGAACAGCAGAGAGTTGCAATTGCCAGAGCTGTTGTAAATGAGCCTGCTATTTTGCTGGCTGATGAGCCGACAGGAAACCTGGATCCAACCAACTCATGGGAGATCATGAAACTTCTTGAAGAAGCGAACGAGAGAGGAACTACAGTTCTGGTAGTTACTCACAACCAGGAAATTGTAAACGAGATGAAAAAGCGCGTTATTACGATGAAGAAGGGTGTCATTGTCAGCGACGAACAAGAAGGTGGGTATAAGCATGAGGATTAGTACAGTTGGATACTCCGTGAAACAGGGAGTTAAGAATATTGGAAGAAATAAGATGTTTTCACTGGCATCTGTTGCAACTATGGCTGCATGTATCTTTGTGTTCGGACTGTTTTTCTCAATTATTATGAACTTTCAGTATATTGTACACAAAGCAGAAGAAGGTGTGGCAATCACTGTATTTTTTAATGATGATGCAACGCAGGAGCAGATTGATAATATTGGCGCACAGCTTAAAAAGCAGGATGGTGTAAAAGAGATCAAGTATGTGTCTGCGGACGAAGCATGGGAGACATTTAAAGATCAGTATTTTGGCGAATCAAGTGACCTTGCAGAAGGATTTAAAAATGATAACCCTCTGGCAGGATCTGACAACTATGAAGTATATATGACAGATGTGGCTTCACAGAAGAAGCTGGTTTCCTTTGCAGAAAGCCTTGACGGGGTTCGTAAGGTTAACAAATCAGATACCGTAGCCAATACACTGAACAGCGTGAACAAGCTGGTATGGTATGTATCGGTTGTTATCATCGCGATTCTTCTGGCAGTATCCATTTTCCTGATCAGCAATACGGTCACAATGGGTATTACTGTCCGAAGGGAAGAGATTGCAATCATGAAATATATCGGTGCGAAGGATGGTTTTGTACGGGCACCGTTCATCATTGAAGGTATCCTGATCGGTCTTGTCGGTGCGGCGATTCCGCTTGGTATCCTTTATGTACTTTATAACAAAGCAATTACTTATATTCTTACAAAATTCAGTCTGCTGAATAATATTCTGGATTTCCTTCCGGTGGGGCAGGTATACAAGACACTGCTTCCGGTCGGACTTTTACTGGGAATCGGAATTGGTTTTGTGGGAAGTTTCTTTACGATTAGAAAGCACTTAAGAGTCTAGTCGCATAATATTTAAGGGAGACGAATATGATAAGAGGGAAAAAGATACTTGGGGCGTTACTGGCGTTTACGCTTTGCTTCAGTATGGTAATTCCGGCACAGGCTGATAATATTTCGGATGCGAAAAAGAAGCAGCAGGAGCTGGAACAGCAGAAGAATACGGCTGAGGCGGAGAAGTCGGAACTTTCTTCTGAACTGGATTCCATTGTATCAAAGATGGAGAAGACACAGTCAGATCTGACTGCAAAAGAGACGGAGATCAATGATGCAGAGACAGAGCTGGTAACTGCGAAAGCCAACGAAGATGACCAGTACCAGACAATGAAGCTACGTATCAAGTATATGTATGAGAACGGGAGCAATGAATTCCTGGAGATCCTGATGGAAGCTAACAGTATTGCAGATCTGCTGAACAAAGCAGAATACATCAACAAGATTTCCAAATGTGACCGTGAACTTCTTGTAGAATACGAAGATACAAGAAAAGATGTCGAGAACAGAGAAAATGCACTTAAAAAAGAGTATGCAGAGCTGGAAAGCCTGCAGGATGAACTTGCGGGAGAACAGGCAAATGTAGAAAAGCTTCTTGCTGATAAGAACATTCAGATCAATAACCTGACATCTGAGATCAGTAGTAATGCTGACAAACTGAAGCAGCTGATTGCAGAAGCAGAGGCGGCAGAAGCTCGCAGAAAAGAAGCAGAAGCAACGGCAGCCGCTCAGGCTGCACAGGCAGCGGCGGCAGCTCAGGCATCAGCTTCGGCAGGCACAAGCAGTTCAGGCAATACAAGCAGCAATGCAAGTGCAACGGGAACCGGATCACTTACACATCCGGTACCGGGAGCAGCGATTACCAGTGGCTTTGGCGGACGTGTGGCACCGACTGCAGGTGCAACAACCGGTCATGACGGAATCGATTATGGTGCAGGATACGGAGCAGCAGTTTATGCGGCTGATTCTGGAACTGTTATTACCGCACAGTACAATAGTGCACGTGGAAATTACATCGTAATCAATCACGGTAATGGAATGCAGACATGGTATCAGCATCTGAGTTCGATGAATGTTAGCGTGGGACAGACGGTGGCAAGAGGTCAGGTGATCGGAAATGTCGGTACGACCGGAATTTCCACAGGACCACATCTTCACTTTGAAGTTCATGTAGGTGGTGTACCGGTCAATCCACTGAACTATCTGTAAGATAATACATAACAGGTATGAAAGAGTAAATGATGGAAAATAATAAAAAGAATTTTTGGAAGGGGGCGCTTGCAGGCGCCCTCGCCATGTTTATGGTAGGTGCTGCGGCACTTGGAATTATGAATGTCGCAGGTGTAGACCTTGGAACCAGTCAGGAAAAGGTCGTAAATGCGCAGGAAGAGAAAAAACTGAATAAACTGAAAAAGCTGATTGATGAAAATTATCTTTATACAGATGATTTGAAAGAAGAAGATCTGGAGAACGGACTTTACAGTGGATACATTAATGCACTGGGAGATCCGTATTCTGTATATTATGATGAAGAACAGACCAGATCCCTGCAGGAATCAACTTCGGGAGAGTATTCGGGAATCGGAGTTGTTTTTTCGCAGAATCAGGAAACTAAGGTGATCACTGCAGTTCAGGTTTATGAGAACAGCCCGGCGAATGAAGCAGGTATTCAGGTAAATGATATTCTGTATAAGGTTGGAGATAAGGACGTAAGTGGAACGGATCTTTCCGATGTTGTACAGCTGATCCGCGGTGTAGAGAATACGACTGTTGATATCACAGTCCTGCGTGGGGATGATGCGAAGGAAGTGACAATGACGGTTACCCGGAGAAAAATCCAGGTAGAGACAGTCAAGTCTGAAATGAAGGATGACCAGATCGGTTATATTCGGGTTACGGAATTTGACAGTGTGACCTATGACCAGTTCAAGAGTGCACTCGGCAGTCTGGAGGACCAGGGGATGAAAGGACTTGTGGTTGATCTTCGGGCTAATCCGGGAGGTAATCTTGCGACAGTCACACAGATGCTGGATCTGCTGTTGCCAAAAGGTACGATCGTGTCAACAAAAGACAAGAGTGGTCACGAAGAGGTGATCTCATCGGATGATGAACACCAGTTTACGAAGCCGATGTCGGTTGTTGTTGACGGCAACAGTGCAAGTGCTTCCGAGATTTTTGCAGGAGCGATCCAGGACTACGGACTTGGATCGATCGTGGGAACAACAACTTACGGAAAAGGAATCGTTCAGCAGATTTTTGATCTTGGAGACGGAACCTGTGTGAAGCTGACAATGGCTGAGTACTATACTCCGAATGGAAGAAATATTCACAAAAAAGGAATTACGCCGGACGTAGAAGTTGAATATCAGCGGGATGAGAATAATCCGAATGCAGATAATCAGCTTGATGCAGCATTGGAACAGGTGAGAAATAAAATCAATCAATAACAGAAATCCGGAGGGAATGCCGAAAACGGCATTCCCTTTTAGTTTTTAATATGATATCATAAGTAAAGAATATTTTTTTTCAGGTAACAAAAGGACAATACTTTCTGTTACAGCAAAAATATAAATAGAAAACTGGAGGGAATAAGATGATTAACAAATTAGTCGCTAACATTAAAAAAACAGGAGCACCTATCGTTGTCGGACTGGATCCGATGCTTTCCTATGTACCAGAGCAGGTACAGAAAAAGGCATTTGCAGAGTATGGCGAGACTTTGGAAGGAGCAGCAGAAGCTATCTGGCAGTTCAACAAAGAGATCGTGGATAAGACTTATGATCTGATCCCGGCAGTTAAACCGCAGATCGCTATGTACGAACAGTTCGGAATTCCGGGACTTCAGGCATTCAAGAAGACGGTAGACTACTGTAAAGAAAAAGGACTTGTTGTCATCGGAGATATCAAGAGAGGTGATATCGGTTCTACTTCAGCAGCATATGCTGTTGGACATCTTGGAAGAGTTCAGGTAGGAAGCAAATCCTATGTACCGTTCGATGAAGATTTCGCTACTGTGAATCCGTATCTTGGATCTGACGGAGTAAAGCCATTTATCGAAGTATGTAAAGAAGAGAAGAAAGGTCTTTTTATCCTTGTTAAGACATCCAATCCATCCAGTGGAGAATTCCAGGATCGGCTGATCGATGGTCGTCCGCTTTACGAACTGGTCGGAGAAAAGGTTGCCGAGTGGGGAGCAGACTGCATGGGTGATGATTATAGCTACATCGGAGCAGTTGTGGGAGCTACTTATCCGGAGATGGGAAAAGTCCTTCGTAAAGTAATGCCGAAATCCTACATTCTGGTTCCGGGATACGGTGCACAAGGTGGAAAAGGAAAAGATCTGGTTCATTTCTTCAATGAAGATGGACTTGGAGCAATCGTAAACTCATCCAGAGGAATCATTGCAGCATATAAACAGGAAGCTTATGCAAAATACGGTGCAGAGAACTTTGGAGATGCATCCCGTGCAGCAGTAGAAGCCATGGTAGCAGATATCAAAGGCGCGCTTGAGAACAGATAAGAGAAAAGAATGAGCCGGTGTGACAGAAGCTTCTGACATACCGGCAAATCCGGATTATAGGAGAATAGAAGATGACTACAAAGAAAAAAGAACAGGCAAAGGTTGTATCGCAGGAGCAGCTTGCTGATGGAATCTTCAGTATGTGGATTCAGACAGAAGCAGCAGGGAGTGCAAGACCGGGGCAGTTTATTTCCATGTATACCAATGATGGAAGCAAGCTTCTTCCACGCCCGATCAGTATCTGTGAGATCGATAAAGAAGGTGGAAAACTTCGTGTGGTTTACCGTGTAACAGGGGAAAAAACCGGAACAGAAGAATTTTCACAGATGAAGGCAGGAGATACAATTCCGGTGATCGGACCACTTGGTAATGGATTCCCATTTGAGAAGGCCGAAGGAAAGAAGGTATTTCTGATGGGAGGAGGAATCGGTGTGCCGCCGATCCTGGAGCTTGCAAAACAGATGGAATGTGAGAAAAAGCAGATTGTGGTTGGATACCGTGATGCACATACCTTCCTGAAAGAAGAATTTGAACAGGCAGGAGAGCTTTATATTTCAACCGAAGATGGCAGTGTCGGAACAAAAGGAAATGTCATGGATGCAATCCGTGAGAATGCGCTGGAAGCAGATATGATCTATGCCTGTGGACCAACTCCGATGCTTCGTGCGATCAAACAGTATGCAGAAACAAACGGAATCGAATGCTATATTTCTCTGGAAGAGAGAATGGCATGTGGAATCGG
This sequence comes from Coprococcus sp. AM100_B19A, assembly GCF_027662015.1. Lineage (NCBI taxonomy): Bacteria > Bacillati > Bacillota > Clostridia > Lachnospirales > Lachnospiraceae > Coprococcus > Coprococcus sp. AM100_B19A. Next base: position 53,359 of record NZ_JAQDKN010000015.1, on the reverse strand, counting down.
TGCCTGTCTTGCGTGCGTGTGCAAGTCAAAGGAAAAGGATGCGCACAGCAATGTGCACAACAAACGTATCTGTAAAGACGGACCGGTATTTCTTTCTACGGAGGTGGAAATCTAATGGATATGCGTGTAAATATTGCCGGAGTAGAATGGAAGAATCCGGTAACAGTGGCATCAGGAACCTTCGGATCAGGAGAAGAGTTTTCTGAATTTGTAGATCTGAACAAGCTTGGAGCTGTGACAACAAAAGGTGTGGCAAATGTACCGTGGCCGGGCAATCCGACTCCGCGTGTAGCCGAGGTTTACGGCGGAATGATGAACGCCATAGGACTTCAGAATCCGGGAATCGATCTGTTCTGTAAAAGAGATATTCCGTATCTGAAAAACTATGATACCAAGATCATTGTGAATGTCTGCGGACATGCACCGGAAGAGTATCTTGAAGTGGTAGAACGCCTTGCGGATGAACCGATCGATATGATGGAAATCAACATTTCCTGCCCAAATGTCAATGCAGGATTCCTTGCTTTCGGACAGGATGCAAAGCATGTAGAAGAGCTGACCGGACAGATCAAGAAGATCGCAAAGCAGCCGATCATCATGAAGCTGACACCGAATGTAACCGATATTACTGAGATAGCAAAAGCGGCAGAAGCAGGCGGTGCGGACGCAGTTTCCCTGATCAATACACTGACCGGTATGAAGATTGATATCAATCGTAAGACATTTGCGGTGGCAAATAAGACCGGAGGTGTATCAGGACCGATCGTCAAACCGATCGCTGTCCGCATGGTATATCAGGTAGCACAGGCAGTGAACATCCCAATCATCGGGATGGGCGGTATTTCCTGCGCAGAAGATGCGATCGAGTTCCTTCTTGCAGGAGCAAGTGCCGTATCCGTAGGAACAGCCAACTTTCACAATCCGGCAGTGACGATGGAAGTAATCGATGGAATTGAAGCCTACATGAAGAAGAATGGCTTTGAGTCTGTGAAAGATATGGTTGGAATTGTAAAATAAAGAACATATAAGAGATGGAGGATAAATAAAATGGAAAGCTACAAACAGGAATTTATTGATTTTATGGTAGAAAGCCACGTTCTTAAATTTGGAGAATTTACACTGAAAAGCGGAAGAAAGTCCCCTTTCTTCATGAATGCAGGAGCTTATGTGACAGGATCACAGCTCAAAAGACTCGGTGAATATTACGCAAAAGCAATCCATGACAAATACGGGGATGATTTTGATGTATTATTCGGACCTGCTTACAAAGGAATCCCGCTTGGAGTTGTAACCGCGATCGCTTACAGTGAATTATACGGAAAAGAGATCCGTTACTGCTCAGACCGTAAAGAAGAAAAAGATCACGGAGCAGATAAGGGAAGCTTCCTCGGAAGCAAGCTTCAGGACGGAGACCGCGTGGTTATGATCGAAGATGTTACCACATCCGGCAAATCCATGGAAGAGACTGTACCGAAGGTAAGAGGAGCCGCTGATGTAACAATTGTTGGACTGATGGTATCCCTTGACCGTATGGAAGTAGGAAAAGGCGGTGTGAAATGCGCACTCGATGAAGTAAAGGATCTTTACGGATTTGAAACTAATGCAATCGTAACCATGAAGGATGTAGTAGAGCATCTGTACAACAAACCATGCAATGGTGAAATTGTTATCGATGACAAGATCAAGGCTGCAATCGACGCATACTATGAGCAGTATGGTGCAAAATAAGGAGGAGTTACAGTGACAGAAAAGACATATAAGGTGATGGGACTTGCCGGCGGTGCCAATATTGCGATCGGAATTATTTCTATTGTTGTTGGTGTGACAACCGGGATCATTTTGCTTGTCAGCGGTGGAAAGCTGCTTGGTGCGAAAAAGGGACTGACATTTTAGGAAGGGCGCTTTAAGTTGAAAGCAAAGAACAGAAAAAGACTTCGGGTTCTTGGGAAGATTTTATTTGTCCTGTATATTGGATTTTTATTTTACTTTCTGATTTTTTCTGACTGGTATGGACGGGAAGGAACCGGGGAATATCATTATAACCTGGTTCTTTTCTGTGAAATAAAAAGATTTTGGCTGTATCGAGATGTTTTGGGATGGGTAGCTTATGCAAATCTGTTCGGAAATGTCCTGATTTTCGTGCCATTTGGATTTTTTATGCCGATGGCAAGCCGTTATCGCAGCTTTTTTCTTACCCTTTTCTACAGTTTTGGAGTGAGCTTCTTTGTGGAGTGCTTTCAGCTGGTAACAAGAGTGGGGAGTTTTGATGTGGATGATATGCTGCTCAACACCCTTGGCGGTGTGATTGGGTATATCGTCTTCGCGATTTGTAATATGATAAGGAGATGGCACGATGCGAAGCAGGAGAGATAAAAAAAGAGCACGTGAAAGAGACAGAAATAAAAGAAGCCGGAAGTATGGTCAGATAAAAAGAAAGCATTCCCGCAAGGGAATCTGGTCCTGTGTGATGGCAGTACTTGTTACGGCAGTGATAGCGGGATTGATTGTAATGGCATTTATGAATAAAGGGAAATCAGCAGCAATGGTAGGAAGCTTTGGGGTTTTCGATATGATTCTTGCCTGCATCGGTATTGTAACGGGTGTAAAAGGATTTAAAGAAAGAGATAAAAATTATCTGACCTGCAAGATCGGAATCGTTGTAAACGGACTTATTTTACTTGCCCTGATCTTAGTATTTATAAGAGGATGTGTATAAATGGAAGAAAGATATAATCTGGCAATTGACAGAATGAAAGCAATAATAGAAGAAAAAACAGTAGCAGAGCCATATCGGGAGTATTTCCAGCATGTGGCTCGGTTTATTTTAAAGCTTGATGAGCTGAAACAGAATGTGGAAAGCGGAAAGCAGAAAGAGATGTCAGAAGAAGAGCTGCAGGAAGAGATGAAGGATCTTTATGCAGATGAACTGGAAGCAAACTATGAGAAATCTTATGCAAATCCGGCTTATGCGGTTTTGGTACTGGGAGGAGAACTGGGAAGCTTTTTGTCTGCGGTTTACACCGAGATCCGCGGAGGCATTTCTTATGTTCAGGAACAGCGTATGGAGTATGTTGTGATCGGAGCAGAGCTTTTGATTGAAATTTACAACAAATTTGAAGAAGAAAAGCAGCCGCAGCCGGAAAGCCTGAAGGAAATCTTTTACTGGTATGCAAGTGATTACTGCGATGTATTTGCGGCAGACCGCATCAAAGACCAGATCGATCCGGAAAGAGGATGCTTCATTGTGAATATGATCATGAATGAAGATCTTTCCGATCTGCGTTATCTCTACCGTATGGGAGAATATGTGGGGGTAAATGAAAGAGAGACAGCCGCATACTTAAATTCACTTTCACAGGAGAAGATTGATAAGATGGCAGATACCTTCAGTGAAGGATACAGGATTGGTTTTGTAAATACCGGAAAAGACCTGTCAAAAAAATCTGTAGTCAACATTTACTATGCAATGGGATTTGAACGGATCGTAAAAAAAGCCATTGAGAATTTTGCCAAAATGGGATTAAAGCCGAGTATTTTCCGGACAAGTCACAGCGTGATCACAAGAGGACGCAACAGCCAGATCGGATTTTTCAATATTTCCGGCAACAAGCAGTATGTCTATGACCACAGAGATGATATCGGGCTTGTGATGGATAAACAGTATGTAGAGCGAAAGCTGGAAGTGATGCGTACCACTTACGAGCAGAATAAAGAGATTGCAGCAGGCTATGCAGGACCGGCAGTGATCGACATTTTCGGAGAAAAGACTTTTGTTCCGCAGGCTAAACCAGAGGCAGTTAAATTAAGCGAAAAGCAGGAAGAACTTCTGGTTGCGATGAATGGAAGGGCCGGACGTCTGACCAATGAATATCTTCCGGGAGATGAGAGAAGTTTTACGATCATTTCCTGGCCGGTTCCGGAAATCGGAGAGCAGTATCATGAGATCTTTGATGAAACGATCAAGATCAATACTCTGGATTACAAGCTTTACCAGAAGGTGCAGCAGACAATGATCGATGCACTGGATAAAGGAGAGTATGTAAAAGTAACAGGCTCAGGCGAAAACCAGACGGATCTGAAAGTGATGCTTCATCCGCTTGCCGATCCGGCAAAAGAGACGATCTTTGAAAACTGTGTTGCCGATGTCAATATCCCGGTAGGTGAGGTGTTCACTTCCCCGGTACTGGAAGGAACAGAAGGTACCCTTTTTGTGAGCAAGGTATTCCTTCACGGACTTCCGTATTACAATCTGAAGATCAGTTTTAAAGAAGGAAAGATCACAGAGTATACCTGCACCAATTTTGATTCAGAAGAAGAAAATAAAAAATATATTTTCGATAACATTCTGCACAATCATCAGACACTTCCGATTGGCGAGTTTGCGATCGGAACCAATACCACAGCTTATGCGGTTGCGAAGAAATATGATATTGCAGATAAATATACGATTCTGATCGCTGAAAAGACGGGACCGCATTTTGCAGTAGGGGATACCTGCTATAGCTGGGCAGAGGATGTAAAGGTTTACAATCCGGATGGAAAAGAGATTATTGCAAGAGACAACAGCATATCGATCTTGAGAAAAGAGGATCCGTCGAAAGCATATTTCCAGTGCCATACCGATATCACCATCCCTTATGATGAGCTGGGAAGCATTGTTGTAGTGGCGAAAGACGGAACAGAGACAGAAATTATCCGTGATGGACGGTTTGTTCTTCCGGGAACAGAGATCCTCAATGAACCTCTGAATTAGTATTAGTTATGGATTTTCAATAATACCAATAAGTAAAATTAAATAATGGTCAGATAAGTAACGGTTGACATACCGCAACAGACTTAGTAAAATAACTTATAAGTGGTTAGCTATTTATTAAAATACTTATAGATAAAAGAAAAGGAGATCATTATGCCAAAAGTTGGAATCGTAATGGGCAGCGACTCAGATATGAAAGTAATGGGAAAAGCTGCTGACATGCTGGAAAAGTTTGGAATCGATTATGAGATGACGATCATCTCGGCACACCGTGAGCCTGACGTATTCTATGAATATGCGAAGTCTGCAGAAGCAAAAGACTTCAAAGTAATTATTGCAGGTGCAGGTATGGCAGCACATCTTCCTGGAATGTGTGCAGCAATCTTCCCGATGCCGGTTATCGGAATCCCAATGTCAGGGAAGAATCTGGAGGGTGTCGACGCACTCTATTCAATCGTTCAGATGCCGCCTGGAATCCCGGTTGCCACAGTTGCGATCGACGGCGGAGCAAACGCAGCAATTCTGGCTGCAAAGATTCTTGCAACCTCAGATCCTGAGCTTCTTCAGAAACTGAAGGATTACACTGCAGAAATGAAAGAAACCGTCCAGAAAAAAGCAGAAAAGCTTGAAAAAATCGGACACAAAGAATATATCAAGCAGATGTAGGCATACAGATGTCAGTGAAAATACCAGGAGGATATAGAAAATGTTGGATTATAAGACAGCCGGCGTAGATATCGAGGCAGGATATAAATCAGTAGAACTTATGAAAAAGCATGTAAAAGAAACCATGAGACCGGAAGTATTAGGTGGACTTGGCGGTTTTGCAGGTGCATTTGATCTAAGCGGAATCAAGAATATGGAAGAACCAGTACTTCTTTCCGGAACAGATGGATGTGGAACAAAGGTGAAGCTTGCATTTGTAATGGACAAGCATGATACGATCGGTATTGATGCCGTTGCCATGTGTGTGAATGATATCGCATGCTCTGGTGGAGAACCGTTATTCTTTCTGGATTATATTGCCTGTGGCAAGAATTACCCGGAAAAGATCGCTACCATCGTAAGCGGTGTGGCAGAGGGCTGCAAGCAGTCAGGATGTGCACTTGTAGGTGGAGAGACAGCAGAGCATCCGGGACTGATGCCGGAGAATGATTACGACCTTGCAGGTTTTGCAGTCGGAGTTGTAGATAAGAAAGATATTATCGATGGTTCTGATATTAAGCCAGGTGATGTACTTGTTGCAATGCCGTCTACAGGGGTTCACAGCAATGGATTTTCACTGGTTCGTAAGGTATTCGACATTACAGAAGAATCCTTAAATACATACTATGATGAATTAGGAAAGACACTTGGCGAAGCACTTCTTGCTCCGACCAGAATTTATGTAAAAGCACTGAAGAACGTAAAAGAAGCCGGTGTAAGAGTCAAAGGATGCAGCCATATCACAGGCGGTGGATTCTATGAAAATATTCCGAGAATGCTTCCGGAAGGAATCCGTGCAGTGGTAAAGAAGGACAGCTATGAAATCCCTGCAATCTTCAACCTGATTGCAAAGACTGGCAACATTGCAGAAGAGATGATGTACAATACCTTCAATATGGGTATCGGTATGGTTGTCGCTGTCGATGAAAAGGATGTAGATGCTACAATTAAGGCAATGAAAGAAGCTGGAGATGAAGCATTTGTGGTTGGTTATGTAGAAGCAGGAGAAAAAGGAGTTACTTTATGTTAAGAGTTGCTGTACTTGTATCCGGAGGCGGAACCAATCTGCAGGCAATCATTGATGCAGTGGAAAATGGCACGATCACCAATACAGAGCTGGTCGGTGTCATCAGCAATAATAAGAACGCATATGCACTCACAAGAGCCGGGAATCATCAGATCCCGGCACAGTGCGTTTCGCCGAAGGATTTTGAGACAAGAGAAGAGTTTAACAAAGTTTTTCTTGAAAAGGTAGACGAACTGAAACCGGATCTTATCGTTCTGGCGGGATTTTTGGTTGTGATCCCGGAAGAAATGATCAGCAGATACCGGAATAAGATCATCAATATCCATCCATCTCTGATTCCGTCGTTCTGCGGAACGGGATATTATGGACTGAAGGTTCATGAGGCAGCACTTGCCAGAGGGGTAAAGGTGGTTGGAGCAACCGTACATTTTGTAGACGAAGGAACGGATACCGGTCCGATCATTCTCCAGAAGGCTGTTGAAGTAGAAGAAGGCGATACACCGGAGGTTCTGCAGAGACGTGTGATGGAGCAGGCGGAGTGGAAGATCCTTCCACATGCGATCGACCTGATCGCAAATGGAAAAGTAACAGTAAAAGATGGCAGAGTGTCAATTGCCCGTTAGAGAAGGAGGAGCACCAATGAAAGTATTGATCGTAGGCGGTGGCGGAAGAGAACACGCAATTGCATATTGTGTAGCAAAGAGCAGCAAGGTAGAGAAGATGTACTGTGCACCGGGAAATGCCGGGATTGCAGAGCTTGCAGAATGTGTACCGATTGGTGCGATGGAATTTGACAAGCTGGTTACATTTGCAAAGGAAAAAGAGATCGATCTGGCAATCGTAGGAATGGATGATCCGCTGGTTGGCGGTCTTATAGATGAATTTGAAAAAGCTGGGATCCGCGCATTCGGACCAAGAAAAAATGCAGCAATCCTGGAGGGAAGCAAGGCATTTTCAAAAGATCTGATGAAAAAATATGACATCCCGACCGCAGCATATGAGAACTTTGACAATGCAGACGAAGCGCTGGCTTATCTGGAGACAGCCAAATTTCCGATCGTTCTGAAGGCAGATGGTCTGGCACTTGGAAAAGGTGTACTGATCTGTAATACGTTGGAAGAAGCAAAAGCCGGCGTGAAAGAGATCATGCTGGACAAGAAATTCGGTGCATCCGGTAATACCATGGTTGTAGAAGAATTCATGACAGGACGTGAGGTTTCTGTTCTTTCCTTTGTAGATGGAAAGACCATCAAGACTATGACAAGCGCGCAGGATCACAAGAGAGCAAAAGACGGAGATCAGGGATTGAATACCGGTGGTATGGGAACTTTCTCACCGAGTCCTTTCTATACAAAAGAAGTTGACGAATTCTGCCGGAAATATGTGTACCAGAAGACGGTAGATGCAATGGCAGCAGAGGGAAGAGAGTTCAAGGGGATCATCTTCTTCGGACTGATGCTTACCGAAGACGGACCGAAGGTTCTGGAATACAATGCCAGATTCGGAGATCCTGAGGCACAGGTTGTTCTTCCGCGTATGAAGAATGATCTGATCGATGTGATCGAAGCCTGTATCGACGGAACACTGGATCAGGTAGATCTTCAGTTTGAAGACAATGCAGCAGTCTGTGTGGTACTTGCATCTGACGGTTATCCGGTCGCTTATGAAAAAGGACTTCCGATCACAGGTCTTGACGAGTTCAAGAAACATGAAGGATACTATTGCTTCCATGCCGGAACCAAATTCGACGGAGACCAGATCGTGACAAACGGAGGACGTGTCCTCGGTGTGACAGCCAAAGGAGCAACGCTCAAAGAGGCCCGTGCCAATGCTTACAAAGCAACCGAATGGGTTAAATTTGATAACAAATATATGCGCCACGATATCGGAAAAGCGATTGACGAGGCTTAGGAATTTAGGGCGGGATCTTTCTTATTCAGAGGGATTTCGCCTTTTTTGAGTTAAGTGAAAAATTTAATCTTTAAGAAGTTCTAAAGATTTCATGAACTTCTTGACAAATCGGACTTTGAATACTATGATTATCAATAGTTATGGGAAAAGGCAATGAGAAAGAGGAGTATGCAGACTGGTCCGAAGAAGAGAAAACCGTTCACAGGCTGAGAGACGGTTTACGGGAAGTGGTTGCAGAAGGTAGCTTTGGAGCCGGGTATCTGAAAAAGGGCGAGTAGGATATCACGGGGTGGTTTCCGTTATAGAACTGTGAGAGATACGAGATGGATTTATTTCGTGGAACAAAGGTGGTACCGCGTTTATACACGCCCTTTACATATTGTAAAGGGCTTTTTTTATTCTTTAGAGAGAGAGCAAAAGTGCGCGGTGGACTTATAAGAGGAGGAAACAATGAGTAAGAATCTTGAAAAGACCTACAATCCGAAAGAGATTGAAGCGAAACTTTATGAAAAATGGTGTGAAGAAAAGTATTTTCACGCTGAAGTTGACAGAAGTAAGAAACCATTTACAACGGTAATGCCGCCACCGAATATCACCGGTAAGCTGCATATGGGACATGCTCTCGATAATACACTTCAGGATATCCTGATCCGTTACAAGAGAATGCAGGGATATAATGCACTGTGGATCCCGGGAACAGACCACGCTGCAATTTCAACAGAAGTAAAGGTTACAAACCAGTTAAAGGCAGAGGGAATTGATAAGAAAGAACTCGGAAGAGAAGGATTCCTTAAGAGAACCTGGCAGTGGAAAGAAGAGTACGCAGGAACCATCGAAGGTCAGCTGAAAAAGCTTGGTGTATCCTGTGACTGGGACAGAGAACGTTTCACCATGGATGAAGGATGCTCGAATGCGGTCAAAGAAGTATTCATTCGTCTTCACGAAAAAGGATTTATCTACAAAGGTTCCAGAATCATCAACTGGTGTCCGGTATGTAAGACTTCCCTTTCTGACGCAGAAGTTGAGCATGAGGAACAGGCAGGACATTTCTGGCACATCAAGTACCCGATCGTAGGAACAGAACGTTTCCTTGAGATCGCAACTACACGTCCGGAAACTCTGCTTGGAGATACAGCGATCGCCGTACATCCGGACGATGACAGGTACAAAGATATCGTAGGAAAGAATGTCATCCTTCCGTTAGTTGGAAGAGAAATCCCGATCGTGGCAGACGCTTATGTTGATAAAGAATTCGGAACAGGTGCGGTTAAGATCACACCGGCACATGACCCGAATGACTTTGAAGTAGGAAAGAGACATAATCTTCCGGAAATCAACATCCTGAACGATGATGCTACCATCGTAGAAGGATACGGAAGATATTCCGGAATGGATCGCTACGAAGCAAGAAAAGCAATCGTAGAAGATCTGGAAAAAGAAGGATACCTTGTAAGCATCGAAGAACATGTACACAACGTTGGAACACATGACAGATGTAAGACAACCGTTGAACCGATGATTAAACCACAGTGGTTTGTTAAGATGGATGAGCTTGCCAAACCGGCGATCAATGCGATCAAGACCGGCGAATTAAAATTCGTACCGGAACGTTTTGGTAAGATCTACCTGAACTGGCTGGAAAATATCCGTGACTGGTGTATTTCACGTCAGATCTGGTGGGGACACAGAATTCCGGCCTACTATTGTGATGAATGTGGAGAAGTGGTTGTTGCACGTGAGATGCCGGAAAAATGCCCGCATTGCGGATGCACACATCTGACACAGGATGAAGATACACTGGATACCTGGTTCAGTTCAGCACTGTGGCCGTTCTCAACACTTGGATGGCCGGAAGAGACAGAGGACTTCAAGTATTTCTATCCGACAGATGTACTGGTAACTGGTTATGATATTATTTTCTTCTGGGTAATCCGTATGGTATTCTCCGGATATGCACATACTGGAAAAGCACCGTTCCATACTGTTCTGATCCATGGACTGGTAAGGGATTCCCAGGGACGTAAGATGAGTAAATCTCTTGGAAATGGTATCGATCCGCTGGAGGTCATTGATGAGTACGGTGCAGATGCACTCCGTCTGACTCTGATCACAGGAAATGCACCAGGAAATGATATGCGTTTCTACAACGAACGTGTAGAATCCAGCCGTAACTTTGCCAATAAGGTATGGAATGCATCCAGATTTATCATGATGAACATGGAAGATAAGGTAATTTCCAAACCGGATGAGGCAGACTTTGAAGTAACCGATAAATGGATTTTATCCAAGGTAAATACACTTGCAAAAGATGTAACTGAGAACATGGATAAATTTGAACTGGGTATTGCAGTACAGAAAGTATATGACTTTATCTGGGATGAATTCTGTGACTGGTACATCGAGCTTGTAAAATACAGGATCTACCATTCTGATGAAAATTATAAGAGCGCCAATGCAGCACTTTGGACACTGAAGACGGTTCTTGGTAATGCACTGAAGATGTTACATCCATTTATGCCATTTGTAACAGAAGAAATCTACAGCGCACTGGTACCGGAGGAAAAATCTCTGATGATGTCAGACTGGCCGCAGTTTAGCGAAGACTGGTGCTATGCAGACGCTGAAAATATAACAGATCATATGAAAGAAGTTATCCGTGGTGTCAGAAATGCGCGGGCAGAAATGAATGTACCGCCGAGCCGTAAAGCAAAGGTTTATGTAGTATGCGAAGATGAGAAGCTCTGTGAAGGATTCGAAGAGCTGACAACATGCGCATGCCCGCTTATGAGTGCTTCTGAACTTGCTGTCCAGGCTGATAAGGCAGGTATTGCGGATGATGCCGTATCGATCGTAGTACCGGATGCTTCTGTATATGTACCACTGGAAGAGCTGATTGACTTCGAACAGGAAATCGAGCGTCTGACAAAAGAAGAAGAAAAGCTTACAAAAGAAATCAACCGTGCAAAGGGAATGCTTTCAAATGAAAAATTCGTCAGCAAAGCACCACAGGCAAAGGTTGATGAAGAAAAAGCAAAGCTTGAAAAGTATACACAGATGATGGAACAGGTGAAAGAACGTCTGGAGGCTTTAAAGGCAGGAAGATAATCACTGCAGGAAAGTACTAAGGCATATTCTTTTTTAGCCGGATATACCGTCAGGCGCAGCATAAACTGCGCCTGACGGTACAGAAACACGTAAGGGGTTAAAAGACGATGAAGGAAATTCATTTTAAAAAGATTCAGTGGAAAAAACCGGATCTGAAAGGAAAATGGCAGAAGCTGAAGAATATGAAGCCAGGAGATATAAAGGCGCATTTAAAAAAGCAGCATGAGCGAAGACAGCAGATTCTTGAAAAGCGGCGAAACAGCAAATTCGCAAAAAAGATGGCACCGTACTATAAGATAATGAACCGGTTCTCTTTGCCGCTTCAGGCACTGTGGGCTTGTATCATTAACTTTATCATTGAAGCACTGTCCAGACATTCTGCAATTGCAGCTTGGCAGTATATGACAGGAACACCGCTGGTATTTTTGTACAATGCCGGAATGATTTTCGTTACACTTTTAATCGCTTATCTGGTGCGGCGCCGGGTGTTTACACGACTGATCATCAGTGCATTGTGGCTCTTTCTGGGTGTTGTCAACGGAGTGATGCTGGCAAAGCGTGTTACGCCGTTTAATGCACAGGATCTAAAGACATTTACAGAAGGACTGTCACTGTTTACAAACTATTTCTCGGTGGCAGAGCTTGTGATGATGGGAATTGGTGTTCCGGCACTGCTCATCTGGCTGGTTGCCATGTGGAGACGTGCCGGACAGTATGAAGGAAAGATGCACAGGATCCCGATGCTGATTATTGTTGTTGCAGCGTTTTTTGGATATTCTGTACTGACAAATGTTGCTGTAGATAAGAGGATTATTTCTACTTACTTTGGAAATATCGCATTTGCTTATCAGGATTACGGACTTCCGTATTGTTTCTCGGCCAGCCTTTTTAATACAGGTATTTCAGAACCGAATGATTATAACAAAGACACGATCGAGAAGATCACGGATAATAGAGAGATGACAGAGAGCACATCCGACAATGGTGTGAGACCGAATGTCTTGTTTGTACAGCTGGAATCTTTCTTTGATCCTATTGAATATGAGGATCTGCAGATGTCAGAGGATCCGATTCCGAATCTGCGCAAGATGTTTGAAAATTATTCTTCCGGATATTTTAAGGTTCCTTCGGTAGGAGCCGGAACAGCCAATACAGAATTTGAAGTGCTGACAGGTATGAACCTGCGTTATTTCGGACCGGGCGAGTATCCTTATAAGACAAAGCTTAAGAATCAGGTATGTGAAAGTGCAGCAACTGCATTTTCTGCATTCGGTTACGGAACCCATGCGATTCACAACAACGGTGGTAATTTCTACAGCCGTGCGAAGGTATTTAACAATATTGGTTTTGACAGCTTTACAAGTAAAGAGTTTATGAATATTCTCCAGACAACAGAGAATGGATGGTCGAAGGATGATATTCTTCTGACGCACATCAAAGACGCTCTGGACTCTACCGAGCAGGAGGATTTTGTATTTACAGTCAGTGTACAGGGACATGGAAATTATCCGACAGAAAAGGTGATTGAGAACCCGAAGATCACCGTAACAGGAGCACCGACAGAAGAGAAGAACAATGCCTGGGAATACTATGTGAACCAGGTATATGAGATGGATCAGTTTGCCGGTAATCTGGTAAAAATGATGGAAGAACGCGGTGAGCCGACTGTGGTCGTATTCTATGGTGACCATCTGCCGACAATGGGACTGGAAGCAAAGGATATGAAGAACCGTTATCTGTACAATACAAATTATGTGATCTGGGACAATCTTGGACTTCAGAAAGAGGACCGGAACATTCCGTCCTACCAGATCATGGCGGATGTGATGGACCGCCTGGGATTACATTCCGGTACGGTATTCAACTATCACCAGCAGAGACGCCAGACAAAGGATTATCTGAAGGATCTGGAGCTGTTACAGTATGATATTCTGTATGGAGACCAGTATGTATACAATGGTAAGCCGCCGATCACAGAAGGCCATATGCAGATGGGGATCAAGGAGGTTACGCTCACGGATCTTGTAGAAAATCTGGATGAGACCTACAGCCTCTACGGAACAAACTTTACTAAATGGAGCAAGGTTTACATCAATGATGAAAAGCAGGAATCTACTTTCCTCAATAATACAAGGATCGAACTTCCGGACAGTAAGTTGAAGGATGGAGACATCATTACGGTCAGCCAGGTCGGATCAAGCAATACCATCTTCAGGACTTCAAGAGAATATATTTACATGGATGGAAAAATCCTGGAATATACAGATGAAGTAAAAGAACAGAAGAATTCTGCAAAGATGGACGGCGATCAGCAGAAGACAGAAAATGCCGGACAGTCCGGAGAACAGCAGGATCAGAATAATAAAGAAGAAAAGAGCGGGCAGCAGTAGAGTTCCGCTTAAGAAAGACGGGAAAGATTGTGAAGTATGAAGAAGTAGTCCGATATATAGAGGACATACCAAAATTTACAAAGAAGCATACGCTTTTGCATACCCGTGAATTTATGAGAAGATTGGGGAATCCCTGCCAGGGAAGAAAGGTTCTTCATGTGGCAGGGACGAACGGAAAGGGAAGCGTCTGCGCATATATGCAGGCGATTCTTCTTTTTGAGGGAAAGCGTGTCGGATTTTTTACATCACCACATCTGGTGAAGCTCAACGAGCGGATCCGGATCAATGGAAAAGATATTGACGATGATACCTTCTGCCGGATTTTTGCAAAGGTGCGGCAGGTGGCAGAAGAACTGGAAAAGGAAGGGATGGAACATCCTTCTTATTTTGAATTCCTGTATGGAATGGGTATGCTTGCATTTGAAGAGAATGATGCAGAGTATATTGTACTGGAGACAGGACTTGGCGGAAGGCTGGATGCGACTAATTCCTTCGAGCATCCGTTCCTGAGCGTGATCACATCGATCGGACTGGATCACACAGAGATCCTTGGAGATACGATTGAAAAGATCGCGGGAGAAAAAGCCGGAATCATCAAAAAAGGCGTACCGGTATTTTTTGACGGCTCTGATGAAAGAAGTAGTCGGGTTATAGAAGAAACTGCCGAAAATGTAGAAGCACCGTGGTATAAAATGGAAAAAGATGCGTTGAAAATTCGAGAAATTACAGACAAACATATTGCTTTTTCTATTTTGGATGAGTATGATAATAATACCGTATGGCAGGTGGCTAGCACCGGAATCTATCAGGTGATGAACGCAGCACTTGCAATCCGGGCGATGAGATATACATTTGGCGAAAAGGCAGAAATCTGCAAATGGCAGAAGGTGGTTGCATCTGTTAAATGGCAGGGAAGAATGGAAGAGGTTCTTCCCGGAGTTATCTTTGACGGGGCGCATAATCTTGCGGCAATCCGTGAATTTACAAAGAGTATCCGGCTGCAAAGAGAGGTGGAAGGGGAAATCCATCCACTGATAATCCTTTTTTCAGCCGTTGCAGATAAGGATTATAGTCATATGATCGAGCTTTTATGCAGAGAATCGAAAGCAGATGATTATGTCATTGCCAAAGTAGATAATAAAAGGGGAGCGCAGGCAGATACACTTGCCGCGTTGTTCCGGAAGTATACAGACAGACCGGTCTATCGGGAGGACACGCTTGCTGATGCATTTACACGTGCACTGAATGAAAAGGGCAGCGAAGGGAAACTTTACTGTCTGGGGTCGCTCTATCTGATAGGGGAGTTAAAAGAACTGATAGGAGGACAAGATGCTTAATTTTGAAGAAGAACTTAAGAAGTTCAAACCAAGTCTGGAAGTAGAAGATATCGAGAATGCAGTATATCAGGAGGATCTGTCTGATATGACAGATATCTTAAGAGAGATGATGGATCAGAAAAAATAGGGGAGATTTTGATGGACTATAAGCAGAAACTCGAGTACCAGTCGAACTACTGGTACAATGATGGACTGAAGAAAGCGCAGATCCGGGATCTGTCCGGGGCAATTGTGTCGTTAAAAAGAAGTTTGCAGTTTAACAGAGAAAATATCACAGCGAGGAATCTTCTCGGACTTGTCTATTATGGACGTGGAGAAGTAGCGGAGGCTCTTGTAGAGTGGATCATCAGTAAAAACTTCAGGGCTTCAGAGAATATTGCCAGCTACTATATCAGTAAGGTTCAGGATAATCCAAGTGAGCTGGAGAAGGTGAATCAGGCAGTTCACAAATACAACCAGTGTCTTGGATACTGTAGACAGAATGGAGAAGATCTTGCGATCATCCAGCTGAAAAAGGTGGTTGTGGCACATCCGTCTTTCCTGAAGGCATATCAGCTTCTGGCACTTCTTTATATGCATTCCGGACAGTATTCCAAAGCAAGACAGAGCCTGAAGACGGCACTCAAGCTGGATGTGACGAATGATATTACGCTCCGGTATATGCATGAGCTGAACCGTCAGCGGAATCGGCAGGTTGCACATATTAAAGAGGAAAAGCATGGCAGACAGTCGGTTGTCACATACAATCTGGGAAATGAGACGATCATCCAGCCTGCAGCAACACTGCGAGATAATGCGGCAGTGATGACAGTTGTCAATATTCTGATCGGTATGGTGGTTGGAGCGGCAGTGGTGTGGTTCCTGATCGCTCCGGCGGTAAACCAGACAAAGTCGTCTACAAAAAACCGGAATGTCATTGCACTAAGCGAGCAGATAGCTTCACAGAAGACACAGATCCAGACGCTTAAGGATGAACTGGAGGGATACCGTAACAGCAGTGATGAGGTAGAATCGGCAAAGCAGACCGCCGCATCCACACAGGACAGCTATGATGCCCTGATCAAGGTATATCAGCAGTATTATGGCGGAACAACGAGCAATGCGGATATGGCAGATACGTTGCTTGGACTGAACAGGGATTCGTTGGGAGAAGAGGGACAGAAAATCTACGATTCGATCTCCGGTTCCGTGTTCCCGCGAGTATGTGTGAGCCTGTATTCGACCGCGCAGTATGAAGTGCAGAGTGGAAATTATGATGATGCCATTTCGGATCTTGAAAAGATCCAGAAGATGGATGACTCTTATAGTGATGGTGGTGTGTACAAGCTTCTTGGAGACGCGTATGCCGGTAAAGGTGATAAGGACAATGCAAAGAGCAATTACGAAAAAGCAGCGACCGATTATCCGGGAACACAGGCAGCATATTCGGCACAGAGCGCACTGGATGCAATGGGATCAGATGGAACTTCGGAGAATACTTCCGGTGGAACAGGCACCCAGGGACAATAAAATATAAAAGGCACAAAAGAGAAAGTAGCGAAAAAAGGCGTTACTTTCTCTTTTTGTTTTATAGGAAATTCCGAAGGAACTTCCTATAAAACAAAAAGCACTACGTGCTGTAAATGCGCACTCTTTTTATAAATCCATCAAGGCTATTGGCGTATTTGTATAAATAAAAAAGACAGAAAGGGGTTTAAGCAAAAATGCAGTATCAGATCAAAGAAAATTGTCTTACGATTTTTCTTCCGGCGGAGGTGGATCATCACAATGCGGAGGAGATCAAACGGGAGGCGGATAAGGTGATCGAGGAGCAACATATCAAATATGTGATCTTTGATTTTGGAAGAACGAATTTTATGGACAGTTCCGGGATTGGAGTGATCATGGGACGGTACCGGCATATCTTTCTTCTTGGCGGGGAAGTATGGGCGATACATACAAGTGAACGGATGCGGCAGATTCTGAATATGTCCGGCGTGACGAAGATCATACAGATTTATGAGGAGGGAATGATGTAATGGAATATTTTAACGAGATGGAAGTAGTTTTTGACAGCAGATCGGAGAATGAGGGATTTGCAAGGGTGGCAGTGGCTGCGTTTATGACGCAGATGGATCCGGTTCTGGAGGAAGTAGCAGACGTGAAGACAGCGGTCTCCGAAGCAGTGACGAACAGCATTATTCATGGATATGAGGGCCGGACGTCCGGAAAGATCACGGTCTGGTGCGGGATTGAAAAAGATAAGAAGACCATTCTGGTCACAGTGAAGGATCAGGGCATCGGTATCGAAAACGTGGAGCAGGCGATGGAGCCACTCTATACGACCAGGTCGGATATGGATCGGTCCGGGATGGGATTTGCATTTATGGAGGCATTTATGGATGAAGTACAGGTGGAATCTGTGCCTGGAAAAGGGACTACGGTTTGGATGAAGAAAACGACAGGAGGGGAAAAGAAGGAAGCTGTATGGACCACACAATCGCATTGATCAGACGGGCTCACGAAGGGGATGAAAATGCGAGGGCACAGCTTGTGGAGGAAAACACCGGTCTGATCTGGTGTGTGGTGAAAAGATTTTACGGACGGGGCACAGAGGCAGAGGATTTATTTCAGATCGGAAGCATCGGGCTTTTAAAAGCGATCGATAAGTTTGATCTGGGCTATGATGTGAAATTTTCTACCTATGCAGTTCCGATGATCACAGGAGAAATAAAGCGTTTCCTGCGTGATGACGGGATGTTGAAGGTCAGCCGTTCCTTAAAAGAGATTGCATATAAAGCATATCAGGCAAAGGAGGCGCTCACGGAAAAGCTTGGAAGAGAACCGCTGCTGGAAGAAATTGCGGAAGAAACGGGTGTGGAAAAAGAGGAGCTGGTGATGGCGATGGAGGCAGCAGGAGAAGTGGAATCGCTTCACAGACCGGTCGGTATGAAAGATGGAAATGAAGTAATGCTGCTGGAAAAGATTGCAGATACAGGCGGTGCAGAAGAAAAGATCCTGGATCATCTTCTGCTTACAGAGCTGATAAAAGAATTAAAAAAAGACGAGAGAAAGCTTCTGTATCTGCGCTATTTTGCAGATAAGACGCAGACAGAAATCGGCGAAGAGCTTGGAATTTCCCAGGTGCAGGTATCGCGGATGGAGAAAAAGATCCTGAAAACCATGCGGGAACACGCAAAAGAATAAAAGGATGTATGTTTTCTGGAAAAACAGGGATACTATTTCCTATCTGAAACAGATCACAAAGGAGGCGGATGCGATTGGAAAGAAGAAAAAAATATATCTGGGGCTGTGTTCTTTGTGCCCTGCTGACAGCTGTTCTGATCGGAATGATCTACTATTATAATGACGTCCGGGGGACAGACCAGGTAAGTGAAGGAACGCTGATCTGGCAGGCGCTACCGGTAAAAGAAAGGACGGATACAGATGTCTTCGGGAAATGAAATACTTTATATCAAAGGGGAAAAGAATACCGAGGTGAAAGAACCAAATGTGACATTGGGAGATATCCTGACAATGGAATGCAGCAATTCTTCCATCATGAACAGGATTAAACCACTGCGGATCCTGAAAATCCCGAAAAAAGAACAGCACAGATATGTGGTGTCTGTTCTGAAAATCATAGAATGTATCCATCGGGAAATTCCCGGACTACAGATTCAGAACGAAGGAGAAAGTGACCTGATCATTACCTATGAAGGGGAGAAAAAACGAAATGCTATCTGGCAGGGAATTAAAGTGGTTGTAGTTGCGGGAATCACATTTATCGGAGCAGCATTTTCCATCATGGCATTTAACAATGATGTGTCGGTGACAAAGATGTTTTCCCGGATTTATCTGCTTCTTACCGGAGAAGAATCGAATGGATTTACCCTGATAGAGCTGACTTACTGCATCGGGCTGATCGTAGGGATCCTGATTTTCTTCAATCATTTAGGAAGAAAGAAATTTACAGCAGATCCGACGCCGATGGAAGTGGAAATGCGTTTGTATGAAAATGATATTCAGGAAACTTTGATCGAAGCTTATGCGAGAAAGGAAAAAGAAGTCGATGTGGATTAGGCAGATTCTGGTGGCGGTGGTTGGTCTTGCATCCGGATTTGCAGTCGCGGCAGGACTGTTTTCATTTATTATCGGACTTGGCGTAGTGTCAGATTTTGCAGACCGGACACATACCGGGAAGCATGTCATGCTGTATGAAAACTGCATTATGGCAGGTGGGATCCTTGGAAATATTTTCTGGGTATACGGGCTCGCGATGCCTGGCGGCAAATGGATCGTTCCGGTGTTTGGACTTTTTTCCGGAATTTTTGTTGGTTGCTGGTCAATGGCACTTGCGGAAATCCTGAATATTTTTCCGATTTTTATCCGGAGGATCAAAATTCTGAAATGTGTGCCATGGCTGATTTTTGGGATGGCGCTTGGGAAAAGCCTTGGAGCACTTCTGTTTTTCTATAAAAGATGGTAACTGGAGGAGAAAATGAAGCAACAAGAGAAAGAAAAAGAGTATGAAACATATGTAAAAGAGAAAACACCGGTCAGGAAGCCTGGACCTGCGATGGCAAAAGCATTCGTGACCGGCGGGATCATCTGTACGATTGGACAGACGATCTTAAATGCGTGCGAAAAGGCGGGAATGTCAAAGGATATTTCTGCAAGCTGGTGTTCACTGATTCTGATCCTGGCAAGTGTGGTGCTGACCGGATTTGGAATCTATCCGAAGATCGCGAACTGGGGAGGAGCGGGAGCACTGGTGCCGATCACCGGATTTGCCAATTCCGTTGCGGCGCCGGCAATTGAATACAAAAAAGAGGGGCAGGTTTTCGGAATTGGCTGCAAGATATTTACGATCGCAGGACCTGTGATCCTGTACGGAGTTTTCACCAGCTGGGTTCTGGGACTGCTCTATTGGATTGGGACGCTGATCGGAATTGTGTGAGCAAGGAGGGATGGACATGAATGCGATGAAAGGAACGCAGAGTATTGCATTTTCGGAAAGTCCGTATCTGGTAAGCGCCGGATCGGTTGCCGGAAAAAAAGAAGGAGAAGGGCCACTTGGAAAATATTTTGATATTGCATCGGAGGATGACCTTTTCGGAGAGAAAACCTGGGAGCTTGCAGAAGGAACAATGCAGAAGCTTGCGTGTAAGCTGGCATTGAAAAATGCGGGAGTACAACCGGAGGAGGTACGCTATCTCTTTGGCGGTGATCTTTTAAGACAGGGAATTGCTACATCGATGGGGGCGGAAGAACTTCAGATTCCGGTGTTTGGTCTTTTCGGCGCATGTTCCACATCCGGAGAGGCACTTGCCCTTGCTGCAATGACTGTGGCGGCAGGCTATGGAGATCTGGTGCTTGCTGCAACATCGAGTCATTTTGGAAGTGCAGAAAAAGAATTCCGTTTTCCACTTGGCTATGCGAATCAGAGACCACTTTCTTCTACTTGGACAGTGACAGGAAGCGGAGCCTTTCTGGTAGGAAAAAAGAAAAGCCGGGTGCGGATCAGTGGAGTGACGATTGGGAAAATTGTGGATTATGGGCTGAAGGATTCACAGAATATGGGAGCGTGTATGGCACCGGCAGCGTGTGATACGATTCTGCAGAATCTTATGGATTTTGGAAGGGGTGAAAAGGATTACGACCGGATCATTACCGGAGACCTGGGCTATGTGGGACAATCGATTTTATTTGACCTGCTTCGTAAGAAAGGGCTGGATATCAAAGAAAATCATATGGACTGCGGAATGACGATCTTCGATCAGCAGACACAGCATACCAATTCCGGTGGAAGCGGCTGCGGCTGCGCGGCGATCACTCTTGCAGCATATATTATGCCACAGCTGATATCGGGGGAGTGGAAAAGGATCCTTTTTGTACCAACGGGGGCGCTGATGTCGACGGTCAGCTTCAATGAAGGAGAAAGCGTTCCGGGAATTGCACATGGAATTGTGCTGGAACATTGTTAAAGGAGGAAAGAAAATGGACTATATCAATGCATTCTGGGTAGGAGGACTCATCTGTGCACTGGCGCAGATCCTGCTTGACCGGACGAAAATGATGCCGGGAAGAGTCATGGTAAGCCTGGTGGTACTTGGCTGTATTCTTGGTTTTGTACAGATATTTAAACCACTGCAGGAGTATGCGGGGGCAGGCGTGAGCGTGCCATTGCTCGGTTTTGGAAATACTTTATGGAACGGGGTAAAAGAGGCAGTCGACAAGGAAGGATTTATCGGAATTTTTCTTGGAGGATTCAAGGCAAGTGCGGCAGGAATCAGCGGCGCATTGATTTTTGGGTACATTGCATCATGGATATTTGAACCAAAGATGAAGGGGTAATGGGAATATTTTTCGTCAGAACTACGAAAGAAAATTTATTGTACAGAGAGAAAAATGATGTTAAGATGAAATCGTGGCTGTGTAAATGGCCTGTAAAATAAGAATCAGAGTGAAAAAGAAAAAGTACATAAGAGGAGATAACACGACTATGAAGTACACAAGTATCATTATTCCGTTTGTCGGAGGCCTTGGTATGTTCATTTATGGAATGCAGATCATGGCACAGGGGCTGGAGAATGCTGCCGGCAACCGGATGAAGTCATTGCTTGAAGCACTTACAAAGAATAAGTTCTTCGGCGTATTGCTTGGAGCGTTCATTACCGCAGTGATCCAGAGCTCATCTGCGACGACCGTCATGGTAGTCGGTTTTGTAAATGCCGGTATCATGAACCTTCAGCAGGCGATGGGAGTTATCATGGGTGCGAACATCGGTACAACAGTTACCGGATGGCTGGTATCCAGTGTAGAATGGGCCAAATTTTTAAGTCCGTCCAATCTGGCACCGGTTGCGATCATGATCGGTGTGATCATTATGCTGACCGGAAAGAGGCGTTCGACAAAAGATATCGCAAGTATTGTGGTTGGTTTCGGACTTTTATTTGTCGGGATTTCATCCATGTCCTCAGCGGTGGAACCACTGAAAGATAATGCAGCATTCTGCAATATTTTCGTATCACTGGGACACAATCCGTTGCTTGGAATTGTGGCGGGTGCAGCCGTTACGGCGATCATCCAGAGCTCATCTGCATCGGTCGGAATCCTGCAGAGCCTTGCAGCAGCAGGTCTTGTACCGTTTGGCGCAGCAATCTATATTATCATGGGACAGAATATCGGTACCTGCGTAACTGCAATCCTGTCCAGTGTGGGTGCAAAGAAAAATGCGAAAACCGCAGCGCTGATGCATCTGATCTTTAATATCATCGGAACGATCATTTTCAGTATTATTGCGATCGCATATCTGAGTATTGTGAATCCGGCATGGGCGCATGGAAATATCACCCAGACACAGATCAGTATGGTGCATACGGTATTCAATATTGTGACAACCGTTCTGCTGTTCCCGGTTTCTGACTGGATCATCAAGCTTGCCAAGAAGATCGGACATGTGGAAGAAGAGGTACAGGATGAAAGTGTAGTCCTTCTGGATGACCGTATGCTGGAGACCCCTGGTATCGCGATTCAGTCAACCGTTTCCGAGCTTGTCCGAATGGGACATGTGGTTGCGGATTCTCTGGAGGTTGCAAGAAAAGTTATGTTCGAACGAAAAGAAGAACAGATTGCGTTCCTGAAGGAAGAAGAAAGCAAGGTAGACCGGTTAAGTGCCGGTATCACATCCTATGCGATCAAGCTGTCGACTCTGCAGATCAATGAACGTGAGCATGAAGAGGTGGCGCATATGCTCCAGATCGTGTCGGATATGGAACGTATCAGTGATTACTGCGAAAACATTTCTGAGTTCGCGGAATCACTGCTGGAAAAGCAGGTGGATTTCTCTGAGGTTGGAGTGGAACATCTGAACAAGATGCTGGATGTCTGCATTGCAAGTTATCTGTATGCGTTGGAAGCCTTTGAGTCCAATGACCGCGAAAGTGCGTTAAAGACCATCGAGAAAGAAACAGAGGCAGACGGGCTGGAGATTTCCCTCCGCGCAAAGCATATTAAGCGTCTTACCAACCAGCAGTGTAACACAGAAGCCGGAGTGGTATTCCTTGATTCTCTGGTATGCCTGGAAAGAATTTCCGACCATGCCAGAAATATTGCGGAAGAAGTGCTGGCGGAATAGAAGATAGGAAAATGCAAAAGTGCATGTGGCCTGACGGCTACATGCACTTTTCTGAAAGATATGAACAGCAAATATGTATATCCAAATGTATTCATGAGTATCGAAGATACCAATAAAGTGTCACAGTATGATACCGACATCAAAAAATATGCAGAGCAGAAGAAAGCCGACTGGATCTTAAATGGTGGAATCGAAAAAGAGTGGGATTCTTACCTTGATAAAATGGAAAAGTACGGACTTTCCGATTATCTGGCTATTAAACAGAAGTATTTCGATCAGTACCAGAAATCGCTTTCAGAAGAGAATAAGTAGCAGGAGAAAATGCATGAGTGAGATGTTAGAAAAAGCAAGAAATTATGAGACAGAAAAACAAGTGTATGTAAAGAAAACGACCAAACCACTGTTCCATGTTACGGCACCGACCGGATGGATCAATGATCCGAATGGTTTTTCCGTATATGATGGGAAAATACATTTGTTCTATCAGTACAATCCATATCAGAGAGAGTGGGGACCAATGCATTGGGGACATAGTGTGACTGACGATATGGTCCGCTGGGAGCAGCTTCCGGCAGCGATTGCACCGGATCAGGAATATGATAAGGCAGGATGTTTTTCCGGAAGTGCGATCGAAGCAGATGGAAAGCATGTACTTGTATATACCGGAGTTACCAGAGTAAAGCAGGCAGATGGAAGTGAGCAGGAACGGCAGAATCAGTGTATTGCATTTGGTGATGGAAAAGATTATGTAAAGTATGAAAAGAATCCGGTTGTAACAGGTGAGATGCTTCCAGAAGGATGCAGCCGGATTGATTTCCGTGACCCGAAGATCTGGAAAGAAAACGATACCTATTATCTAATCGTTGGAAATAAGAATGATAATCAGGTTGGGCAAGTTGTGCTTTGTTCGAGCAAAAATCTGACAGACTGGAAATTTGAGACAATTCTGGCATCAAATGAAAATGGTGATATAGGAACGATGTGGGAATGCCCGGATTTCTTTGCTTTAAAAGACAGACATGTGCTGATCTGTTCGCCACAGGATATGAAGGCGCGGAAATATGAGTTTCACAATGGACATAATTCGGTGTATTTTTTGGGAGACTACGATGCAAACAGATGCAGATTCAGCAAAGAACAGCCGCATACACTTGACTATGGTATGGACTTCTATGCTCCACAGACAACAGAACTTCCGGATGGCAGACGGATCATGATCGCATGGATGAAATCATGGGATGCCTGTGTGATACCGAATTCGCAGGACTGGCAGGGAATGATGACATTTCCGAGAGAATTGGAGATAAAAGAAAACCGTATCTGGCAAAATCCGGTGAAAGAACTGGAAAATTATCATCAGAATCCATGTTGCTATGAACACGCAGAAATCGAAGGCGAGACAGTGCTTGCAGGAGTAGAGGGACGCACAATTGATCTTACGGTGACACTGGAAGATGGAGAAAATACAATCTTTTCTATCAAACTGGCAGCAGATAGTGAGTATGAAACGAGTTATACCTATAATAAGGAAACCAGACTTCTGGAAATCGACCGTACATACTGCGGTGTTACAAAAGATGTGGTATGTGTACGAAAATTCAGAATTGAGGATCCGGCAGGGCTTAAAAAGATGCGTTTTATCCTGGATTATCATTCGATCGAACTTTTTATTAATGATGGACAGCAGACGGCGACCACTGCAATCTGTACGCCTCTGAATGCGAAAGATATTTATTTTTTCAGCGATAAGAAAATGACAATGAGTGTTGAAAAGCATGATATTATAATGTAAAAAGCAGGAGAATAAGAAATGGACGTAGTAGCTTTAGGGGAATTGCTGATTGATTTTACAGAAAATGGTATTAGTAGCCAGGGAAACCCATTGTTTGAGGCAAATCCGGGAGGGGCACCATGCAATGTCCTGGCAATGTTAACGAAGTTGGGACACAAAACGGCTTTTATTGGAAAAGTAGGAAATGATTTTTTTGGAAAGCAATTGGAAGATGCAATTAAAGCAATTGGAATCAATGTGACCGGTCTGAGAAAAGATGATAAAGTACATACGACATTGGCATTGGTTCATACTTATCCGGATGGAGACAGAGATTTCTCTTTTTATCGAGATCCGGGAGCGGATATGATGCTGACAGAAGAGGAAATTCCAGAGGAATTAATTCTTGAGACACGGATTTTTCATTTTGGGACCCTGTCTATGACACATGAGAAAGTACGCAGAGCGACAAAAAAAGCAGTTGCAATTGCAAAACAGGCTGGTGCGATCATTTCATTTGATCCTAATATACGTGAGCCACTGTGGAATACAATGGATGAGGCAAAAGAGCAGGTATTGTATGGTCTGGGACAGTGTCATATCCTGAAAATTTCAGATAATGAAATTCAGTGGCTGACAGGAAAAAATGACTATACAGAGGCTGTAAAATGGATCAGGGAGAAATATGATATCCCGCTTATCCTGGTATCTATGGGAAAAGAAGGCAGTAGAGCTTATTATCAGGACAGGATGGTTGAAAAAGCACCTTTTATAAACGAAAATACAATAGAAACAACTGGTGCCGGAGATACATTTTGCGCATGTGTTTTGCATTACATATGTAAACATGGACTAGAAAATCTGACTGAGAAAAATTTAAAGGAAATGCTGACTTATGCAAATGCTGCCGCATCAATTATCACAACACGTAAGGGAGCATTGCGGGTGATGCCACGACCGGAAGAAATTGAGGCATTGATTGCAGGACATCACTAAATGTGGAGAGAAAGGGGCTGTGAAAAAAGAATAGTCCCCAAAAAAAGAAAGACCAAGAGTTTATAATGAACTCAAGGTCTTTCTTTCTGTTATAATTAACTTGTGATGCATATGATATTTAAGCCAAAGGATATTCGAAAGTCATGCAGCGGATATCAATGGAGATGGAAACGTAACGATTACAGATTTAATGCGATTGCTGAATTATGTAAGTGGAAAAAGCGCAACTTTATAATTTTGAACAACTTTAAAGAACTGTATACAGAAATCCTATAGCAGAGAGTTCCCCTCTCTGCTATAATCATATCAGAAAATAAAAAGTACGAACCAAAATCTATCGGGGAGGTTATCACACATGCAGACACCTATTTTACAGGAAAGTAACTACAAAGAAGAAATGCAGACCATCGTAGAACCGTATCTTGTATCTATCGGAACGGAATTCTATCTGGAAAGACATGCAGGGCAGAAGATCCACTGTATGCATTATGTTCCGGAGAACCCACATGCGGTTGTGATGTTGTCACATGGATTTATTGAAAACGCGGAAAAATATAAGGAGATCGCCTATTATTTTGCAAAAGAAGGTTTTAGCGTATATCTTCCGGAGCACTGCGGACATGGCTTCAGCTATCGTCTGACAGAAGATGAATCCCTGGTGCATCTGGACAGCTTTGAACGTTATGTAGAGGACTTTATCTTTGTAACCAAGAAGGCAAAAGAGGACAATCCGGGGATGAAGATTTATCTGTACGGACATTCTATGGGAGGCGGAATTGCGGCAGCAGTTGCGGCAAGAGCACCGGAAATGTTTGAGAAGGTAATTCTGTCGTCACCGATGATCCGCCCACTGACCGGAGGGGTGCCGTGGCATGTGGCAAAGGCGATCGCAAAGACATCCTGCAAGGTGGGAAGGAATAAAAAATATGTAGTCGGTCAGAAGCCATACAAGGAGCCAGGAAAATTTGAAGAGAGCTGCTCCCTTTCCCGTCCGAGATTTGAGTATTATGAAGAAAAAAGGACGAAGGAAGCCCATTATCATCTGAACGCACCGTCTTATGGATGGCTCGGAAATGCAATGCGTCTGAACCGGTATCTGGAAAAGACCGGATGGAAGAAGATCAAAGCACCTGTCATGCTCTTTTCGGCAGGCAAGGATAATCTGGTGTCGAATGCAGCGCAGGAACGTTTTGTGCGAAAACTAAACAAGAACAGACCGGAAAGTGCCGAGCTTGTGAAGTTCCCGGAGTCCAAGCATGAGATATTCAATGCGGAAAATACGATTGCGGAAGAATACTGGAAGAAAGTGTTTGATTTTTTTGAATCATGATTTTTAAAGATTGTAAAGTAGCTGTAAATTATACAAATTGCTTATTGATAAATGCAAGAAAAGTGGTAAGATAAAATTTACAGAAAGGAATGAGACAAATGGGATTTTTTGATAATCTGAAAAACAGCCTGACAGAAACCGGTCAGGATTTATCACAGAAGGCAAAAGATACGACAGAGATTTTCCGCCTGACAAATTTAAATAAGACGAAAGAAAAAGAAATTGAAAAAGTCATTTACCAGATTGGCAGTACATACTATGCCAATTACAGGGACGAATGCATGGAAAAGATGCCGGAGCTTGCAGCACAGATCAAATCCCTGCAGGATGAGATCGCGGTCAACAAAGAGATGATTGAAAAATTATCGACAGAAGAGATCTGCCCGCAGTGTGGAAAGAAAGTGAACCCTGGAAGTAAATTCTGTATTTACTGTGGAGCGGCACTGGAAGCACCGACAGAACAACCGGAGGAAAAGGCAGAAGTGAAAGTGTGCAAGTCCTGTGGAAAGCCGCTGGAAGAGGGGGCTGTATTCTGTACAAACTGTGGAACAAAAATAGAAGATGATAAGGCAACTGAGGAAAACTAGAAGGCAAAGCATCGAGTGATGAAATGCAGGTCAGAATATGAAAAAATGAAAGAGTATATGCAAAAAGCCGGATAGGAGTTAGTCTATCCGGTCTTTTATGTATATGATGAGCCGGTTACAGATTTGTGCTTACACAGGAACGACCGGTTGATGCGTTGGAGGACAGAAAACATGTATTGCACCAGATGTGGGAAAGAAATCAGGAGTGATCAGAAGTTCTGCGGAAACTGTGGAGCGAAGAATGTCAATTATCAAGAAAAAAATGATCTGAAAGAGATGATAGAAAAAGCTGCCGCCGGAGAAGAGAACGCTCTGGAGAAAATTTACAATCTGACTTATGTGCAAGGGTTTGCAATCGCACTTCAGATGGTGAAAAATGAGCAGGATGCAATGGATATCATGCAGGATGCCTATATTTCTGCATTCCGTAATCTGAAGCAGATTGAGGATCCAAAGCGGTTGAAAAGCTGGTTCAACTGCATTGTGGCAAACAAATGTAAAGACTGGCTGAAAAAGAAGAAGCCGCAGCTATTTTCTGATATACCGACAGGGGATGATGACCGGGAATTTGAAGATACAATTGCAGATGAGAATCTGACATTTTCACCGGAAGAGTCCGTGGATTATGCAGAGACAAAGCGATTGATGAAAGAAATTCTGGACGGTCTGCCAGAAGATCAGAAGCTGTGTGTGCTGATGTATTATTATGAGGAATTGTCGGTTGCAGACATTGCAGATGCACTTGGATGTTCGACCGGAACAGTAAAGAGCAGACTGAATTATGCCCGGAAAAAGATCAGAAATGATGTAGAAGAACTGGAAAGAAAAGGAACAAAATTATACAGCGTAGCGCCGCTTCCGTTTATACTTTGGATGCTCAGAGAGGGCGAGCAGACGATATCGGTGCCTGGTTCATTTGGAAAAGAATTGGTGAGACAGGGTGCCGGCATCGTAAAAAGCGGAAGTGCACCCACAAGCGGAAATACCGGTTCGGGTAAAAGTGGAATCAGGAAGACAGATCCGGTAAAGAACGGGCAGGCAGCCGGACGAAAGATTGTAAAGAGTGCGGCAGGAAAAGCAGCCGGGAAAATCATCGGTACAAAGGCTGTTGCCGGAGTTGTAGGAGCGGCAGTGATCGGCGGAGGTGCTGTCGTGGGATATCATATCCACCAGGCAAAAGAGCAGAAAGTTACCAAAGAAGAATGGCAGGCGGCTTACAAAGACTGGGTTGGAAAGTGGAGTGATGACACAAGGTTTGAACTCTTTGACATGAATGGAGATGATGTACCCGAGATCGTGCGGGTTGGATCCTGCATGGCGGATGGTGCGACCGTAGCGACCTGTACACCGGATGGAATCCGGGAAGAAGAGATCTACCGGATCGGGATGTGGTATATTCCGGGCGGCAATGTACTGGACAACAATGACGGAAATATGGGTGTTTTTTATGACCGCGTTTTTGAAATCAAAGATGGGGAATGGTTACAGATCGGCGATGGCGAATGTAGAATGGAAGATAATACGAATCCGGAGTATGATGAAAATGGAGACTATGTTTTCCAGTATAAATGGGATGGAAAAGAAGTCACAAATAAGAAATATGAAAAGAAATTAAAGAAATTGTTTGGAAACAGAAAGCCGGAAGCACTGGGCAATGAAGCTGTTTCATACCATGAGATCATCAACCAGATCAGTCATTATTAAAAAAATAAAAATTTTTTCTTGTTTTTAAAACCAAACTAGATTTTGACTCGTCTTAATAATATAAACGAGAAAAATATAGCATACAGAAAGGATGTAAAAGAGATATGAGGTGCAAAAATTGTGGAACTGAGAATCCAGATGGTTCAAGATTCTGTGCAACATGCGGAAAACCACTGGAACAGGAAGAACCTGCTAAAAATGTAGCAGAACAGAAAGAAGAGACTGTCCAGAATGCAGAAGAGCAGAAAGAAGAGGTTGCCCAGAATACAGAAGAGACGCTAACAAGTACAGCAGAAACAAAATCACTCACACATAAAAAATCAAGAGGACTGAACAAGTTCCTGATCGGTCTGGCATGTGCGGTTGTCGTTGTAGTGATCGCAGCAGGGCTTTTGATATCGCGTGCAAGAAGAACAATCGA
Organism: Coprococcus sp. AM100_B19A; assembly: GCF_027662015.1. NCBI lineage: Bacteria > Bacillati > Bacillota > Clostridia > Lachnospirales > Lachnospiraceae > Coprococcus > Coprococcus sp. AM100_B19A. The sequence continues at coordinate 23,203 of NZ_JAQDKN010000015.1, read as the reverse complement.
TCTGAACAAGTATGTCACCTTTGAAACAACAGGATATAACGGATATGGAAATGTATATCCGCAGATCGACTGGGAGAAGATTCAGAAAAAATATGATTCCAGACTGAAGTTTACAAAAGAATTTGAAGAACAGTATGGAAAAAATACAGATTCCATATCACCGGTAGCGGTACTGCAGTCCTATGTTAGTGTGGAAATGAAATCGGACAGCAATCTTTCCAACAAAGATAAAGTCAAATACAACTGGAATGTCAATAAAGATTATGCAAAATATGTGAAATGCAACCTGAAATATAAAAATAAAACCTATAAAATCAAAGGGCTGGAAGAGGTTAAGACATTTGATGCATTCAAAGACCTGCAGGTATCATTTAACGGAATAAGCCCGGGAGGAGCCGTTTCATTTGATTATACAGGATCTGATCTTACATCTGCTGATTTTCAGACAGATGCATCAAATGGAACATTGGCAAACGGAGACAAGATTAAAGTATATCTGGATAAATCTATGGCAGACAGCTATGCCGCCAACATAGGAAAGCTGCCGGAAAAATGGGAAAAAGAATATACCGTAAAAGGACTGTGGTATTATATCACATCAGCCAGTGACATCGATGATGATACAATGCAGCAAATGAAGGACCGGGCGGAACAGGAATACAATGATCATGTGGAGAGCAGCTGGGTAGATTCCGAATCTCTGGAGAGCCTTACTTATATGGGAGATTATCTGCTGGAGCCTGTTGTGGGCAATGGAAATGAACTGTATCTTATTTATCATGTAAAAGTACGGGATCAGTACAGTAATGATGATGGATCTTATGACAAGGTGAATGATGTTTACTGGTATATGCATTATGGAACAATTCTTGCAGACGGGGAAGGAAATACAGATATTGATCTGTCTGACTATGGAACACCTGGCAATTTCTTTAAGATCAAGACTGATGCAAAGACAGACGGTATTTCCAGCATGGTATGGAAATATTATGGATACCCGACACTGGATGATCTATACGCAGATGTTGTGGGCGATAATGCCGATTACTCTTTGGTGGAGGATGCGGTAGACAATACAAAATAGAAGCCTTTGGCGGAAAAGAAGGTGGACTATGAAATGGGACGAATGGTTGAAAAAGATCATTAAAGAGATAACGTCAGATTATACGATTTCAGAAGAAACCTCAAAAAGCTTTTTTGAAGAGCTGATGCAATTGTTGAAATAATACAGGAACCGGGTAGAAATGCAAATTTTTATCCGGTTTTTTAATTTGAGCTGGAAAAGTATGATATGATGAGAAAAAGTACGGGATTGATATCCAGAAGGAGAAAGGTGGAATAACAACAGATGGAATATTTAGTAGAATCAGCATTATTGACACATGGATTAAAATCGGTATCAAATGAAACAATAAAAAAAGAATGGCAAGATCCGGGAAAAAAGATCACCTGGATTGATCATGGGGAAATCAGGATCGGGGATATCGATGAGTTTCTTGAATTTAGAAGCCGGGCAGCCGCTTATCCAAGAATTGACTGTGATCTGCTGGAAAAGGCATTAGCGGAAAAGCAATCAGGCGCACTTACCGCTTCCGGGACAATGGCAGTCTGTGTGAAAATGGGAATTCCGGTTGCAATTACCTGTGGAATGGGTGGAATCGGGGACATCAAAGGAGAAGAACTCTGCCCGGATCTTCCGGCTCTTCAGCAGATTCCGGTGATCCTGATCTCGGCAGGACCAAAAGATATGCTGGACCGGAAAGCAACGATCGATTGGCTGATATCGCACGGAGTGAAGGTGATCGGAACAGAAAGAAATTACTGTACCGGCTATGTATTTTGTGGAGAAAAAGTTGAACAGCAGGGAAAGGCAGAAAACGGTACAGAAACGGTAAAGCCACCAATGCTCATCATCAATGAAATCCCGGAAGAAAGGCGGATAGAAGACAGGGAGATTTTGAGAGAAGCAATTGCCGAGGGAAAGAGAGCGGAGAAGGAAGGACGCTATTTCCATCCTGCGGCAAATGGAAAGATTGATGACTGTACTGATGGATATTCTTCATTGATTCAGCTGCGGGGACTGATTGCAAATATGAAAGTGGCAGAAACACTTTAAAGAGCGAAAAAAGAAGCTGGGATCTGGCTGATAACAGAAAAGCCTGGATATAGGCAGTTGTGTTATCGGTCAGACTCCGGCTTCTTTGCGTACACAGAAAGTTTTGACTCCTGATTATAGATTACAGGAAAGGTAATCAGATATTCTGTTTGAAATGTTGTTGCGTGAATCCTAATTCGCCTGTGGCATCTGTGATTTATGTACAAAGAGACTGATTCCGGCACCGATGATTGCCAGAACAGCACCAATTCTTCCCCAAAGAGCAGTTTTGTGGCACATCATACCTGCCTTGGCACAAATACCAATGCCAATTGAAGTATTGCTAAGAAGCAGGATCAGAACAGCAGTGATAATGATGACAACCGGTAATTTAAAATCGTGTGTTCCGAAGAAAAGAAGAACGGATTCTGCAAGCAGGAGCAGACCAAAAAGAAACAGTGCAATTCCATAATAATGACACCGCATCATGCATTCTCCTCCGTTTGCAAGTTCCATGGTTCCTTTGCATACCGGGGCAAAGATCTTATCTGCTGCAAGAATAAGAATTGCTGCAAGACAGGAAACTGCTCCGGATAATTTTTGTGAATTCATAATTCATATCTCCTTTAAAAATTTATTGTATTTAGTATAACATACTTATGGTTAATAAGTTTACTTTTACCAGATAAAAACTATAGAAAATTGTAATAAATCAAATTGTATATAAGAAATAACAATTTTACATTTGTGCAAAATGCTGATATAGTTAAAAAGCATTTAAAGGAAATGGTAAAAATTTACAAAGGAGTCAAATGAAAAATGGAGAGTAAAAGACAGCTTACGAGAGAAGAGTTGCTAGAAATGGAAAGTGCTCCGAAGACGAAGATGCAACATATGTTGGATGTGGTAATTTGTTTTTGTCCGTATTTTGCAGCGATAATTATGTTTTTAATATATTATCTGATGCCGGATGCCGTTCAGAATTTTAATCCGCATGTGTTTACTATTGTCGTCTGCTTTTTTTTGGCATTATATCTGATCATGGTAATGAGAGGATTACTGAATAAAAGTTATTTTGCAAAAGTACGTCATAAAGCACCGCTTTACTCTGTGATCATACTGGTAATTATGCTGTATGATTTTCTGACGGTTAAGACAGGTATTTTAAAACAGCCGTTCTTCCCATGTGTGAATACGATTTTGTGTGCGATCATTGATGACCGGGCACTGTTATTGAAAAGTACATTGTACTCACTGCGATTATTATTCACGGGATATTTTATTGGAGCGATCCTTGGACTGATCACAGGTGTTGCCTGTGGATACAGCAAAAGGATTAACTACTGGGTTTCACCGATCATTAAGATGCTTGGACCGATCCCTTCCACAACATGGATCCCGATCATCATGGTTCTGGTATCCTCACTGTTTAAAGGAAGTGTATTTATCATCGCTCTTGGTGTATGGTTTGCACTTACGATCGCATCGTCAACCGGTATCCAGAATGTAGACAAGGCATATCTGGAAGCGGCCAGAACATTAGGTGCCAAAGGTCACCAGCTGGTATTCCGGGTGGCAATCCCACATGCAATGCCAAACATTCTTCAGGGGATGACACAGGGAATGAGTTCTGCCTGTACAGCACTTCTGGTTGCTGAGATGATGGGAGCCGAGGCAGGTCTTGGATGGTATATCCAGTGGCAGAAATCATGGGCGATCTATTCTAAAATGTATGCAGCTATCGTTTTAATTTGTCTTATTTTCACAGCAGTTACCTTTATACTGAATGTGATCAAAAGAATAGTGCTTCGCTGGCAGGAAGGAGTTGTGAAATAAGATGGCATCAGTGGATGAGAAGCAGGGACACGGGCGTGTCCTGGAGTTTGACAAAGTAACAAAGAGTTTTGCAAAGACAGACAGTAACGAGATCACACATGCGTTGGCAGAGGTGAATCTGACGATCCAGCCGGGTGAGTTTGTCAGTATTGTTGGAACAAGTGGATGTGGAAAATCAACGATTTTGCGATTGATCGCAGGACTGATCAGACCGACTACCGGTGAGATCAGACTTGGCGGAAAACCGATTGTTGGAGCCGGACCGGATCGTGGAATGGTATTCCAGAAAGCAACATTGTTTCCGTGGCTTACGGTAGAGAAGAATGTATCCTTCAGCTTGCGTATGCAGAAAAAGCAGGATAAAGAACTGGTAGAGCATATGCTGAAAATGGTAGGACTTGAAGATTTCCGAAAAGACTATCCGCATCAGCTCTCCGGAGGTATGGCGCAGAGAGTGGCGCTGGTAAGATCGCTGATCAATCATCCGGATATTCTGCTTCTGGACGAGCCTCTTGGCGCGCTGGACGCATTTACCAGAATGAATATGCAGGATGAGATCCTGAATATCTGGAGAGAACAGAAACAGACGGTCGTCATGGTTACACATGATGTAGAAGAAGCAATTTATATGGGAACAAGAGTGCTGGTTATGGAGCCAAGACCGGGACGTGTAAAGGCAGATATACCGATTGAACTGGCTGAACCAAAGCAGAGAGACAGCGAAGAGTTCCAAGCATATCGGAACAGGATTCTGAAGATGCTTGATCTGAAGCATCATACAGATCATTAAATGGATATTTATTGAAAGATAAATATAAAAGCAACAAAGTAAAAACACGAAGAGGAGAAAAGAATTATGAAAAAAAGATTGTTTGCAACGTTACTTGCATGCGCAATGACCGTATCACTGGTTGCATGTGGCGGTTCATCAAGCTCATCAGAAAAGAAGGAAGACACAAGTGATTCCAAAAAACAGGAAGCTTCTACAGAGAAAGAAGTGACTGATATCACAAAAATGTCAGATGATGAAATTAAAGAAGCAATGAAAAAAGAGCCGGCATGGGGAACAACCATCACAGCCGAATATGATGGTGGTGACTGTACATCAGGACCTAGCATGGCAAAAGCACTCGGATACTATGATAATTGGGGATTAGATGTTCAGATCGCAGCTGGTACTGAAATCACAGAAGCACTTGGAACTGGAAAAGCTCAGTTTGGAGTACACCATATTGCACATATGTTAGTTCCGATCACAAACGGAATGGACATCGTATTTACAGGAAGTGCGCAGACAGGATGCAAATCATTATATGTACTTGCTGATTCAGGAATCGAATCAACAAAAGACCTGGAAGGCACAACTGTTGGTATGGATAGCCCGATCGGTGGATCTTCACACAACATGATCATCCGTTTCTTTCTTGCAGATGGATTGAAACAGGATGCAGCAACATGTGTACAGGTTGAATCAAGTGCAGCAATCCAGTCTCTTCAGTCAGGTGACATCAAAGCTTGCCTTCTGAGTGACCGTTTTGCAAAGAAATTCGTAGATGACGGAACATTAAAAGTTCTTCGTTCTATCACATGGGATGATGATTTCAAAGATGAAACATGCTGCGTAATGGCTATGAGCGGAAAATTCGTAAAAGAAAATCCGGTAATCTCTCAGGTACTTACAAAATGTGTAATGGATGCATATATGTACATTGCAGAAAACAAAGACGAAGCTGCACAGATCATGCTTGATGAGGGTATGGTATCTGGTGACATCGAGCTTACAAAATACATGCTTGATCAGCAGAACTGGGCAGTATCCAATGCAGATACAAAGGAAACAATTAAAGCTGTTGCAAAGGACTACATTGAGGCAGGAATCATTACCTCTGACTGGACTGTAGATAAAGTCGTAGAGACAGCATGGCAGCCACTTGCTGAAAAAGTAAGCACAAAATAATCAGACACATAAATGAATGAGGTGGAGGAGCTTTGAACTCTGGGATGAGTGGAAGCTCCTCTTTTGTCTTATATATTAGGAAAGTGCCAAGGCACATTCCTTATTTTAATTGGAAAATTACGGGGGTTTTCCGAACAAAATGTTAAAAAAGGAAGGAAAGAAAAATGGAACAGAAAATGTTGACTGTACCTGGACTTGCAGTCAGAAATCTGCGGCATCGAAGAGTCAGGACGATGTTTCTGGCAGCACTGGTGCTGATTTTATCGGCAGCGCTGTTTACCAGTAGAGTATTGACAGAAAGTATGAAAACTTGTATTGATAAGACAGTAGATCGGATTGGGGCGGATGTGATCGTAGCACCGGGAGAATATGAATCAGATTTAAGCGATTCTCTGTTTTCGGGAGGGTTGTGCAGTTTCTATTTTGAAAAGTCTTTGGTGGATCAGGTGAAAAAGACGGATGGAATTGACAAAATTTCTCCGCAGCTCTACATTGCATCACTGGATGCGGCATGCTGTTCAGTTCCGGTACAGATTGTTGCTTTTGAACCGGAAAGTGATTTTATTGTACAGCCGTGGATGTCTGGAAGCAATGTGAGTGAATTGAAAAAGGGTCAGACTGTTGTTGGAAGCAAGATTACGGCAAAAGCGGGAGATAAAATTTCTTTCTTTGGACAGGAATACGAGGTTGCAGGAAAACTCGAAGAAACAGGAACCAGTTATGATAACTGCGCATTCATGAATTTTGAGACGGCATATACATTATTTGACAGTTTTCAGATCAAGTATGTGACGGATCTTACAGAACCGCAGAAATATGTTTCCCTTCTGACGATCCGGACGAAAGACGGAGCAGATCCGAAAGAAGTGGCGAACACGATCAACACAAAGATGAGAGATTCCGGTCTGAAAGCTTATACGGCAAAAGCAATGTCCGGAAAAGTTTCAGATACACTGGAACAGATGCGGTCTTACAGCGCGCTTCTGATCGGACTGTTGTTTTTAATGGCAGTCCTGGCACTGATCTGCATTTTTAACATTACTGTGAATGAACGTTTGAAGGAGTTTGGGGTACTACTTTCTATTGGTGCACGAAAAAGCCAGATTTTCCAGATGCTTCTTCTGGAAGCAGGAATGATCGGTGTGCTTGGAGGATTTCTTGGAGTGGTGTTCTCCGGAGGCGGAATCCTGTTATTTAAAGACGTGATCATGGAAAGTATGAATATGCCGTATCTGAATGTAAATGTTTCCCAATATGTGATTCTTGCATTGCAGAGCCTGGGGCTTGCGGTTGGTGTCAGCCTTCTTGCCACCTTATATGCGGCAGTCAGAGCGAATCGTATGGAACTATATAAACTGATCCAGGAGGTGGAATCATGATTGTAAAGACAGAAAATCTGAGTCGGGAATTTGTACGTGGAAAGAATCAGTTTTACGCAGTAGACCACGTGAATCTGGAAGTGGAAGAAAAAGAACTGGTTGCGATCATGGGACAGTCAGGAAGTGGAAAATCCACCCTCTTCCATATGCTGACCGGGATCCTGAAACCGACAGAAGGAAAGATCACAGTACTGGATCATGAGATTGAAAAAATGAATGACAGACAGTTATCGGTTCTGCGGGGAGGCGACCTTGGTTATATCATGCAGGGACAAAATCTTCTCCAGAATCTGACGGTCATGGAAAATATCCTGCTGCCACTTTCGCTGGGGAAAAACCGGAAACCGGATAAAGAAAGGATCACGTATCTGACGGAGCTTCTTGGAATCCAGAATATGCTTTCCGAATATCCGGCAAATCTGTCCGGCGGAGAGCAAAGGCGTGTGTCGATCGCAAGGACATTTGCGCAGAACCCGAAACTGGTAGTCGCAGATGAACCGACAAGCAGTCTGGATATGGAAAATTCAGAGATCATTATGAAATATTTTCAAAAAATGGCAAAAGAAGGAACGACAATCCTGGTCAGTACCCACGACAGAGAATTCGCAAATTATGCGGACCGGTGTCTGTGGATGAAAAAAGGGAAATTAGAAAAAAGAGAATTGGAGTAAAGAGATGCAGACCGAATTTATAAAGCTTGCAGTGATTTTTATTGTCATTATGGTGATGGTCCTGGCAAAATTAAAACTGCGTGATGCGATGATCGCTGCCATTTTGCTGACTGTGATCCTGTTTGGAATTCCGCTTGGGGATGCAGCAAAATTGATGATACAGTCGGTTTATGAAAAGGATACGCTGCTGGTGGTCGGAAGCTTTATTCTTGTAACCTTTTTGCAGCGGATCATGGAGAACCGGAAACTTCTGGAAAGAGCGGAGATGGCACTGCAGAGGCTTAGCGGAGACAGGCGTATGGTGTGTGTAATTGCGCCGGTGATCATTGGATTCCTTCCGTCTGCAGGAGCTGTCAATATCTGTGGGGCGATCGTAGATAAGGCGACAGGAAAAGATCTGGATGTGGAAGAAAAGACGTTTGTGACCAGTTACTACCGCCATATTTCAGAAAGCTTTTCGCCGACTTATAATGCAATTCTGCTGGCACTTTCCATTACAGCGGTATCAACCGGGCAATTTGTACTTTTTATGGCGCCGATGGTTGTGGTGCTTCTGGTACTGGGATATGTATTTTATCTGCGGAAGCTTTCGAAAGGATATGAAGCAAGTGAGGATGAAATGATAGACAAAAAAGAAGAATTCAAACAGCTTCTGTACTGTTTCTGGCCACTGGTGCTTTGTATTGTGCTTGTGATCGCACTGAATCTTTCTGTGATCAAGGTACTGCCGTTTATTATTGTGCTTTCGATTATTGTATATCGGTTAAGTCTGAAGGAAGTACTGGATTTTGCAAAGACATCGGTAGAGTGGAGAATCATCTTCAATACGATCATTCTGATGATGTTCAAGAACATTCTTACCTATACAGGGGCAATCGGAAAACTTCCGGATTTGTTTGCAGGATCTGCAATTCCACAGTTTGCGGCATTTGGAATCATTATGTTTCTTGGAACGATTATCAGTGGAGCAAATTCTATGATTGTGCTATTGATTCCGCTGGCATTTGCAAGCATACCGCATGCAGGAGCCGGACTTCTGGTGTACCTGATGGCACTTTCTTATGCGGCAATGCAGATTTCGCCGACGCACATCTGCCTTGCGATCATTACGGAATATTTCCGGGTATCCTGGGGGCAGCTGATGAAGAAGACAATCCCGGTTATTGTGGTGTTTGTAGTGATCTTGACAGGATATTATGTATTGCTGAGTGGATTTGGAATATAGAAAATATGTTATATGATGCTGATAGAAATAGAAAAATTCTATCGGCATCATTTTTCTTTGGATGGATAAAATGACTGAATATATGATAGAATAAAAGAAAAAGGCAGACTATTCAAAACGGGAGGTGGATGAGATGAAAAAGAGAAAATATGCTATATTTTTGGGAATTATTTTGATCGTAGCAGGAACCATTGCCTGTGGTGGAAAGGATACGGCGTCTGAAAAAGATCGTATAAAGGAGATAGAAGTATATGATGATGACAATGAATCGGTAACGATACAGGAGAATGAAATTGTAAATACAGAATTTTATGAATTATCAGGCGATAAATTCCGTTCATACATAAAGAAAGAGAAGTTTACGAAAGAGAACTGGAAGGAATTTTTCAGCATTAGAGAAGAACATTTAGAATATAATGAATATCAGTCAGAAGGAGATCTGTATCATCTTGGAATCTATAAGGTACACCAGAAAAAGGATTTCTGCATGGTATTTGATATTGTAAATGATGATATGGAGTCCAGAGATAATGTATTTGAAAAAGGAACAGGTACATTGGGTTGGGGGCAGAATAAATCGGACGGAACAAAATTTCAGCTTACAATTGATGATGTTTCGTGTACAAAGGCAGAAGGAACGATTATTTATGTAGATATTCCGGAGGAACTATGGCAGCCTTGTTCGGACGGAACGGACAGAAAGGGATTTCGGGTAAAGGACGGAGAAAAGTTGTATGAATTTTATGATGATGGAACGCCGGTAAAACTGGATATGTTCAGGTAGCAAAAGAGAGAAGCGTATAATTGCAAGAAGCCCGTCGGCAGATTTGAAAATCGTGCTGACGGGCTCCTTTTATTGGGGGCTTCGAACGTAAATTAGAATCCAACGTATTCTGGTAAAAAATATTGAAAATTACATAATCTTCGTCTCTTCCAGCTTCTCTGAGAACGCCTCATTCACCTTAATGATCGGCTTCCTAAGCACCAGTCCCATGACCAGGAATACAACAAGGAAGATACAAAGCTTTCCAATATCGATCCAGTAATCCATAGCATACAGTCCACCGACTGCTTCGCGCAGTGCTGCCATACTGTGGGTAAATGGAAACAGTGAATACACCGCTTTGAAGAATCTAGGTGCGACTTCGATCGGGAAGGTTCCACCGGTTCCGGCTACCTGCATAACCAGAAGCACAACACTGACCGCTTTTCCGATATCGCCGAAGGAGACAGTCAGTGTATAAATGATATTGACATATACGATGCTGGATATCCATCCGGCAAGGAGGAAGAGGAACGGGTGCTTGCACTGGATGCCAAGGTAGAACAGATCACCGAGGCAGATAAGGGTGCTCTGCAAAAGCCCGAGAATCAGGAAGATAAGGTATCTTCCAAGATAAATCTGATGGAGCTTCAGATGTTTAAGCCCGGTGGTGCTGTTTTCGGATACAGTGACCTTGAGCATGGCAACCAGGACAATTCCGCCGATCCAGATGGAAAGTGTAGAGTAGAATGGGGCCATGGAAGAACCGTAATTTTCAATCGGGTACACTTTGTTGGTTTTCAGCTCTACCGGTGCAGCGAGGAAGGAGCTGATGCTGTTCTTATCGCCGGAAATCAGGTCTTCCAGTTCGGAAAAGTCTCCGGTTGCCTCCATCTGGCTTAACCTGGAAGTTGTATCGGTAATCTTTTTGGATGCTGTCTCCAACAGATCAGAAGAGGTCTCCAGAGCCTTCTGGATTTGTGACAGATCAGAACCTGCGGAGGAGGCAAGGGTATAAATTCCATCTGCACTTGCACCAAGCTGGGAGAGCAGATCGGACAGATCATTTTTGGTAGAACCAAGGGAGCCAGACAGCTGTTTTAGAGAACCGGATACATTGGTTTCATAGTCAGATTTGACAGCAGTAATTCCTGAAATGCTGGAACTGATCAGATCATCTAGCTCTTTTTTGGAGGTCGTTACGCTGCCGGCTGTATCGCGAAGAGAAGATGCTGCGTTTGTGAGTTTATCACGAAGTTCTCCCTGAACAGCTATGGAGTCATCCAACTTTGCAAGGATTGGTGCGGTAAGATCAGACAGCTCCGGGTGTGCATCTGCAATCTGTGCAATGCTGTCACGGATTCCCTGGTAAGACTGTACGATCGCATTGACACGGTCGCTAAGAAGGTCAAGGGTGCTGGCAACAGAAGAAGCATCCTGTGACTGCGACTGGAATGCCTGATCGATCGTCTGTGACATCTGCTCGTAAAAGCTTTTGGTAGAGGTCAGCGCAGTATTGATTCCGTCTGTAGCTCCGTCCAGAGTCTCCTGAATCCCGGAGAAGGACTGCTGTGTACCGGAAAGAGTATCTGCATTTGCAGAAGCCTGTTCTTTCGTTACTTTTAAGAACCCGGCAGTTGTGTCCAGAAGCTGCTGCGCAGAATCGGTCATCTGTGAGAAGGAATGCAGAGTCGTCGAAGAAGCAGACAGATCAGAACCGATTTTATTCAGGTTTGTGATCAGTGTACCTGCAAGCTCATCCGAATCCCTGGAGTCTGCGGTATTTGCAACAGTCTGAAGTGCAGTCAGCACCGTATCGGAAATGGTTTCGATAAATACTTCGTTGACCTGTGTCTGGACTGCGGTTGCTCCTTTGTCTGTTACCTTCGGTGCAATGGCATTTTCTTTTGCATTGGAGTAATAGGTAATTTCTGGTTTCTTAATATCACTGGAAAATACACTCATCAGGTTCGTACTGAAATCTTCCGGGATTACGATCGCTGCGTAATATTCTCCGGATTTTACACCCTTCATTGCTTTACTTTTGGTTGTAAATACCCAGTTGAGCTGTGTATTCTCCCGAAGAGCAGACAATACCTGATCGCCAAGATTCAGCTGGAGCGGGATCAGATTTCCTATATAGCCTTCGTCTACGCTTGCCACGGCGACCTTCAGATTCCCGGTATTCCCATAGGGATCCCAGCTTGCCGCAATGTTGTACCATGCATAAAGGCAGGGAACCACTGTGACGCCAAGAACGACGATCAGAGCAATGACATTTGTTCTTATTTTCCGGATATCTCTTGTGAAGATGGTCCATATATTTCTCATTTGTCTTTTCCCTCCTTTACTTTTTTAAAAAATTCTTCCTCAGACAGATGGATATAGGAAAGCTGTCTGGAGGTCTTGTCGTGAATATATTCCACACAGATCAGATAGACGGCGAGTACGATCAGGGAAATGATCCACAGTGTCAGGTATATGATCTTGGATTCCAGACTGAACATCAGAAGAAGAAAGATCAGTGGAATTACAAGGATCAGGATAAAACCGGTACGGATCAGCTTTGGATACCGTTTTTCGAAGCGGTTGGCACGTCGGATAAAATCAGCCCGTCCGTCTTCATCCTGCATCATGGTTTTCATCATCAGTGTAAGCTGTGGGCGGGAGAGCTCACCGGTTGCAGTCTCTCCCAGCATCAGATCTGTCTCGGCAAGACGTTTGTCGAACAGATGGTTCAGATTCATCAGAAGTGGTCTCAGTAGCAGTCCGATGAAGAATGCAAGGAGAAGGAAAAGCAGCAGGGTCAGCAGATCCTTTGCGTAGTTATTTTTGTAAAATCCGGCAATACACTCACGCATAGCGCCAATTCCGTAAGAGAACGGCAGAAGCGGATGCAGTCTCTGGAAAAAGACCGGTGTCATCTCGATCGGATAGGTTCCGGAAGAACCAGGGATCTGCAGGATGACCAGGACAACGGCAAGTGCTTTTCCAATGTGCTTGAAGGTCAGCGCCATTGCATAGATCAGATTGACATACACAAAGGAGCAGAGCATACCAGCGCACACAAATGCAACCGGGTGGACGCACTGTACTTTCAGAAGCAGCAGATCTCCTATGCACACAATAAATCCCTGGATCAGTCCGACCACGACAAAGAGCATCCAACGTCCGAAATAAGCAGTTGTCGGAGTAAAACGGGAAATGGTTTCGTCTTTGTCTACTTCCTGTTTCAAGATGGATACCAGGATCAGTCCGCCAACCCAGAGTGCCAGATTAGTGTAAAACGGAGTCATTCCGGAACCGTAATTTTCCACATCATAAAGTACCTTTGAATTGATCGAAACCGGTGAGGACATAAAATCAGAAATGGAATCTGAGTCGATGCCTTCCAGTGAGATCAGATGCTGGTAGGTTTCGGAACTCTGCAGAGCTTTTAGGTCAGCGGTAATATTTTCCAGAGCAGTATCTACGCTTTCAAGAGTTCCTCCGGTCTGACCAAGTGCGTCTGCACTTTCGTTTAAACTGCTCTTTAACTGGGTAAGGATCACCTTTAACTGTGTGATCGTCGGATTTACCCCGGTTAAAGTAGAAGAAAGGCTTCCGCTTAATGTGGCAAGTCCGTCAAGTGACTGGTTCAGCTGTGGCAGAAGCGACTGGTTCAGACTGCTTCGGTAATTCTGCAGAGACTGTCGGTTCTGGGCAGTGAGTGTCTCAAGAGAACTTCTGGTATTACTTGCTGTAGTCAGTGCATTTCCTATGCTGGAATTGCTGTTCCCAAGAGAATCAATGAGTTCCTGAAGAGAATCATTCTGTGCCTGGAGTTCTGCAATTTTTTCGCTGACGATACCGGACAGGGAAGAATCACTTCCGATCTGCTGCTGAAGGGCGGCAAGCTTTTCCAGAATTTCTGCATTTTTCTTATTTAAAGAGCTGGCAGAAGAAATACTGTCTCCGATCGCAGTGTTGACCTGTGTGGCTTTTGTCTCAAAAGTTCCGAGCTTTAAGGCTGCGGAGGTGTAGACATTGGTTAAAAGCGTCTCGCCATCTGACAGGCTGGTAGAAAATTCTGTTGAAAAGGTTCCGATTGCTGTCCGGCTGGTGGCAAGCAGATCTGATGTATCTGCAAGGGCAGCAGAACCGGAAGAGGCAACAGCATTTACAGAGTCCAGTGTTTTCAGAGTGTCATCGATCAAAGAACCGGAATCTTTTACCGTAGCCTGGAAATCCTTCAGGGCGTTCTGATAGTCAGCAAGATTCTTACGGGTATCGGTAAGTGCCTGCATCAGCGTAGAATTTGTTCCGTCAAGCTTGCCGGTCAGTGTACCGGCCGATTTCTGCACGATCTTCGCAATGGAGTCAGCGGCAACGGACGAAAAGGTGTCATTGATCTGCTGCTGGATCGTGCTTGCGCCGGTGGCGGTGATCTTCGGAGCGATCGCGTTTTTCTTTTCATTAATATAATAGTCGAGCTGCGGCTGCTTTAAATTCCCGGAAAGGATGCTGAGGAGAGACTCGCTGAAATCCTCCGGGATTACAATGGCAGCGTAGTATTTGCCGGAATGGACACCGCTTTTGGCTTTCTTTTCATCAACAAAGGTCCAGCCAAGCTGGTGATTTTTTTTCAGATTCTGTACGATGGTGGCTCCGGCATTCAGATCCATCGAACCGGTGTGTCCACCGGTGTCACAATTTGCAATCGCCACTTTTACATTTTTTGTATTGCCGTAGGGATCCATGTTGGCGGCAATGTTGAACCATGCATAGAGAGAAGGGAGAATGCAGACTCCCACCATGACGAGAGCAGCAGCAGGGCTACGTAAGAGTCTCTTTAAATCTCTCTGAAATATTTGAAGCACTTTCTTCATGTGAACCTCCTGTGTAATGTCGTTAATAGTGCCAGTATTGAGAATAGTATAGCAAAAAGTGTGGAAAAAATCCATGAGAAAAAATGACGTTCGGTCAGAAACGCAATCTGGATAAAGTTAAGCGTAAGATGATATTTGAAAAAACAGTGTTTTATGATATTCTATATTTATCTATAATACAAATAAAAAGGGATGGAATAGAAAGTGTCAATAAAAGTAAAAGAGGTATTAGAGCTGGCACAGTCGAAAGGATGTACATTAGCAGCCGGAGAAGGTGGAATTGATAGGATTGTTCGCTTTGTGGATTGTATGGAAATACCAGATATGAAAGCATGGATGCGCCCAAATGTTTTGTATATTACAACTGGATATGCATATAGTGACACAAAAGAAGAAATAATGAATCTGATAAGAAATTTGTATGAAGCAAAGGCAGCTGCGCTCGCGACAAAATATAGATATATTGGTTGTTTTTTGGATGATGCGATCAAATTGGCTAATGAATTACAGTTCCCAATCATTTTGTGGCCGGAAGATTTGCCTTTCATAGAAATGAATTATCTTGTGATGGAGGCATTGATAAAATCACAGAATAATTTGATGGATAGCATTTATTCTCGAATTGAAAAATATAACCGTCGGGAAATGGATAAAAGATTGTTTATTGATCTTTTGACAGGAAATATCACATGTAATGAAGAAGGAAACTATCGGATCGAAGAACAAAAATGGCCATCACCTCCGTACCAGATCGTTTATATTGAAATTGATGGAATTAAACAAAAATTACATGAACTACAGGAAGAGATTGTTCATGAAAAAATTGAGAAAATCGAAAATATGATAAAAGAATCTTTTGGCGAGGAAAAAGTAATTGTTTTGTCGAATAATGATAATTTTCAATGCATATTAAAACGGACAAAAGAGAAAACTATAACGAAGGAGTATTTCGAGAAGATTCAGAAAAATATTTCGGAAAAGACAGGATATACTGCAGCGATAGGTGTTTCGAAAGTCGAAAATTCCTACCAACGTTTCGGAAAGGCTTATCAGGATGCAAGGGATGCAGTAGAAATTGCAGTGTGCCAGGAATTCAATTCAAAAGTACTTTGTATAGAAGATGCAGGCTTTTGGAGAATCATGAAAGAAATCAGTAAGCATGAGATGTGTCAGGAGTTTATGGAGGACAAGTTGAATGCGTTTATTGAATATGATCAAAAAAATGAAAGTGAACTTTTAGAAACGCTGGAAGTTCTCGTGAATAATTTAGGGGCAAGAAATGTAACAGCAAATGCACTTCATTTGCATCGAAATACTTTAATATACAGAATTAAAAAAATTGAAAATCAGACAGGATATGATTTGTCAGATCCGAATAGTATTCTTGAGATAGCGCTTGCGCTTCGAATAAAGAAATTTTTGAAATAAAAGATGCCTTTTCGGGGCATCTTTTATTTCAAAACAGTATGTATCTATTACGAGAAAGGATTCAGTTTTTGGAAATGATTCATTGAACCGTATAAACTTTGTAATTTTTCGAATTCTTCTTCGTCGTATAATTTAAGAGAACGACGGCCAAAGGATTTGGCAACTTCTAACATAAAGCGTGCAGCTTCATCAAGATCAGTCATATGACTGGCTCCGGTTGCACAACCGGGAACAGTTGTTTCTGTTGTGATGGCAATCCCGACTACAGGTGCATTAGTAGCAGTTGCCGGTTGCAGAATACTGTTTAGATGATGAAGATCATTGCCATAAGGAGTGATATCCTGCTGTGTTAATGGAAATACTTTTGGAAGTTTTCCCGTAGTAATCTGCATTAAATCAAGAAGATCTTCGGAAGTACGAAGGATGTAGCCTTCTTTTACTGTAGGTGAGATTGCAAATCCATTGTGATTGATCACGCGATTTCCTTTAGTAGTATCTACAGAGAGAACTGCGTCAAGTTCCGGTGTGAGCTCTTCGGCATTTACCTGTGCCATTTCTACAGGTGATCCCATAAATGGAACCGGAACATGTGGCGCGGTCGGTGCATCCGGACAAATATGTGTAGAAATGAATACGTCACCTTCTAAAAAATCCCCTTTATTCTGCATATCTAATAATTTGGCAGCAAGAGCAATTGCAACGAGGGCACCATCACCGTCAGATACATACCCGATTCGCTCAGGACGAGCACCAAGTCCGCCTAATCTCCCAAGAAGTCCAATTGTCGGAGCATCGCCTCCGGAAGTCTTTCCGTGAAGACCCGGGATGCGAATTTTTAACATATCTGTAGAACCTTTTGGTCCAACTAAAGGATAAACCTGAATATCCGCATCTTGTTTTATGGATTTTAAATAAGATGCGACAGAGTTGCCGTTTACGTTCTTACTGTCTATAATGTCGAAAGCTTCTATTAATTGTTTGAATAACATCTTAAATCCTCTCTTTCTAACTAAAATAGTTTTTTAATTGACAAGCAAAGTTTAGCATTACTAAATAGGAAAGTCGATATTGTGCGTGCCTAAAAAGAAAGAAAATAGTTGGGCGAAATGCACATGCTATATTTTTGGAAGAATAATAAATGTGCAAAGTGCATAAAAAACAGGGACATTATGGTGCATGGAGAGCGTCGACACTTTAAGAAGTCAATGTTATACTGTAGTCAAATAAGAATTCGGAAGAAACGGAGGAAGGAAATGTGAAAGAAAGAACAGGGACTGTAAATTGCATGATCGCAACTATTATTATTTGCATTATTGCGGAGCTGATTGGTCCACTTCAATTTAAGGTGATGGGGATTGACGTGAAGATATTGACGATGATCTGGGTTATCATCATGGGAATTCTTTTATCTCCAACATTATTAGGAAAAGTGATTCCCCCACTGAAGAAATTTATTAGTAACGCAGAAATTAAACGGGCACCGTTTTTGTTGTCTCTTACATTATATCCGCTTGGAATTATGTTTGGTATCAATGCAGGTCCAAAGGTTGGAATTGTTTTACAGGCAGGTCCTGCTTTACTGTTTCAGGAAGCGGGAAATATGATGACGATGCTGATTGCATTACCGCTTGGCTTACTCCTTGGATTAGGAAGAAGTGCTGTGGGTGGAACGTTCTCTCTTTGCAGAGATACGGCACTTGGTATTATCGGAGATAAATATGGTCTGGAATCCAGAGAAGGAATGGGAACACTTGGAACTTATATTAGCGGAAGTGTATTTGGTACTCTCTTCTATTCTTTCCTGGCACCGATCGGGTTAGCAATCGGATTTCATCCTTATGCACTTGCGATGGCATCAGGTATGGGAAGTGCATCTATGATGAATGCGGCTACTGCAGCGTTGACAAATGCAGCGGCACCTATGTATGCAGAACAAATTCTTGCATATTCTGCAACCAGTGGACTTTTAACTGCAGTAACAGGTGTGTATGTGGAAATGTTTTTGGCATTGCCATTAGCGAACTGGTATTATAATCGTGTTAATCCAGGTATTGAAAAATTAAGGGCTAAATTATTTAAAAAAGCATCTGAGGAGGCATAAGATGGAAAATACAAAACAAACTCCACAAGAAAAATCGACATTAAGTAATATTTTAGAACAAATTAAAATAGTATTGGTGATTTATGGAATTGTCATAATTATACATATGGTTTCTATTGGAAGCAAACTTCCGGATTTGGCAAAGTCGACAGTGGTAAGCTTTGTAATGGTAGTGATTGCGATTACCTTGAAAAATGTTGTGAAAAAACCTAATCTTCCAGGATTTGCGTGGGCTACACTGGTATCCTTTGTTTTGACATTGCCGATATCTCCGATTGCAGATTTTATCGTAAATGCAATGAGTGCATATAGTTTTGGACTTGTAGGACTTCCGCTACTTGCTTTTGCTGGAATTGCTGTAGGAGACCAGCTTGAGGTTTTCAAAAAACTCAGCTGGAAAATCGTAATTGTATCCTTTGTGGTTATGGCATCTACTTATTTTGGATCAGCAGCAATTTCAAATATTATCTTATCTTTAAAAGGAATGATCTAAAACCATACAGATAAAATGAGAGGTGAAGAATATGGATAATTTAGAATTAATGAAACAGGAAATCAGTAATCTTGCAAAAGAGAAAAAGGAAGAATTTGAAAAAGTAAGTGATTATATTTTTGCAAACCCTGAACTGGCATTTAAAGAATATAAATCACAGGAAGCACTTTGCAAACTGTTGGAAAGCCATGGCTTTGTTGTTAAACGAGGAATTGCAGAAATGCCGACGTCTTTTGAAGCAGTTTTTGATTCTGGAAAACCAGGGAAAACAGTAGCACTTATGGGAGAATATGATTGTCTTCCAGAAATCGGACATGGTTGCGGACATAATCTGA
The DNA here is from genome assembly GCF_027662015.1 of Coprococcus sp. AM100_B19A. Classification (NCBI taxonomy): domain Bacteria; kingdom Bacillati; phylum Bacillota; class Clostridia; order Lachnospirales; family Lachnospiraceae; genus Coprococcus; species Coprococcus sp. AM100_B19A. The sequence continues at coordinate 4,052 of NZ_JAQDKN010000015.1, read as the reverse complement.
TCGGAACATCAGCAGCCGGTGCAGGAATTGTATTAAAGGAAGTTATGGAAAAGCATGAGATAGGTGGCGTGTTAAAAGTATTAGGTACTCCGGCCGAAGAAAAGGGCAGTGGCAAAGCGATTATGGTTCGCCATGGAGTATTTGAAGGAATTGATGCTGCACTTCTGATGCATCCGTGTGATGAATCTATGCCAGATGATATTTCTTTTGCAGCAATTACATTGGAATTCACCTTCAAAGGAAAACCGGCTCATGCGGCAGCTTGCCCATGGAAGGGAGCAAATGCATTGAGTGGAGTTCAGTTAATGTTCCATGCGGTTGATATGATGCGTTTACATTTTAAAGATTACAGCAGAGTACACGGAATTATTACAGAAGGCGGAGTAGCTCATAATACTATAACAGATGAAGCGAAAGCAGTATTTAATATTCGTTCACTGGAATATGATTATATGATGGAAATGGTTGATGCTATTCGTGATTGTGCGAAAGGAGCGGCAATTGCAACCAGGACAGAAGTTGAAGAAAGACAGTTGGATGAAGTTATCAAAGATGTGCGTAATGATAAGAAACTGGTTCAGTATGTTCGTAAGAACATGGACTTTATTGGTGAAGAGTATATAGAGCGTGACCTGACTCAGGGAATCGGTTCGACTGATGTTGGAAATGTAACCCATGAAATACCGGCAATTCAGTTTTATGTGAAATTGAAAGAGCATGTAGGGACACATACAAAAGAGTTTGCAGTAGCAGCAGGCGGAGAAGAAGGAAAAAGAAATCTGCATGCTTCTGTTCAGCTCTTGGCAATGAGTGCATTGGATGTATTAAGTGAGTAAATAGAAAGTGTATCATTTTTTAGAGAGTTCTAAAAAGTGATACACTTTTTTTGAAATATTGTCTTGAATGAATATTTCGCATTTGTTTAAAAATTCTTTAGAAATGCCCTTTCCATATCTTAACAATCTCCTGTTAAACTATGCTCATAAAAAGATAACGGGAGGAATTAATAAATGAGAGTATTGATTACAACAGACTGGTACGAACCGGTTATAAACGGTGTTGTTACTTCAGTTATGAATCTTTCCAGACAGCTAAGAGAAAGAGGACATGAAGTAAAAATTCTTACATTATCAAGAATATTTCATTCTTATATAGAAGGCGATGTGGTTTATGCAGGATCAATTGGACTTGGATGCATTTATCCGCAGGCAAGATTAAAAATTCCAAAGGCAGCAGGTGACTATATGGAAATGTTGCTTGAGTGGAAACCGGATATTGTGCATTCACAGTGTGAATTTTCCACATTTTTCTTAGCGAAAAGGATCGCATCTGAACTTCATGTTCCGATTGTACATACGTACCATACAGTTTACGAGGACTATACCCATTATTTTTCACCGCAGAAAGTATGGGGAAGAAATATTGTGCAGTTGATGACAAAGAAACTTGCAAATGCGGTAGAAACCCTAATTGCACCCAGTGATAAGATCCGTAAGATATTGGAAGGATACCAGGTGTCTTGTCCGGTGGAAGTTATTCCATCTGGAATCCATCTGGAAAAATATCAGCTATGTAAAAAAGAAGACTGGCGTAAAAAAATCCGTATGCAGCTTGGTATATCACAGGATGCACTGGTGTTGGTATATGTAGGCAGAATGGCAAAGGAAAAAAACATTGAAGAGCTTCTGGAATATCAGCAAGATGCAGCAAAATCCGGGGTGATTTTAGTCCTTGTAGGGGATGGACCATATCTTCCGGAGCTGAAAAAAAAGGTCGAAGAGCTAAAGCTTGCTAAAAATGTGATTTTTACGGGAATGATCATACCGGAAGAAGTGGGACGCTATTATCAGGCAGGAGATCTCTTTGTCAGTGCTTCTACCAGCGAGACACAGGGAATGACTTATGCAGAAGCGCTTGCAGGTGGTATTCCGCTCCTTTGCAGAAGAGACGGATGTCTGGAACAAGTTGTGACAGATGGGGAAAATGGATGGCAGTATGATAAAAAAGAAGATTATCTTATGAGAATCCAAGAATGGAAGGGGATGGGTGAAAATGCAAGAGGTAGGATGCAAAACAAGGCTGCTATTTCAGCAGAAAAATTTTCTTCCGGAAATTTTGCCGAAAGAGTGGAAAAAATCTATGAACAGCAAATACGAAAATACCGATATGAAAATGCAGCCTAAGAAACAGAGAAATCTGACTAGATTTTTCAATCTGCTTTCGATAGCCGGACTGGCCGGATGTGCGCTTCTTGCAATCTGGGCATATAAAAACGGCATTTTAAATTCGGTAGATTCTTTGCAGACATTTATCTGGAAATTCGGTTATACTGGAATGCTCGTTTTTATTCTGATCCAGGTTGTGCAGGTTATTATTCCAATCCTACCGGGTGGAGTCAGTTGCCTGGGTGGTGTGATCTTTTTTGGGCCGTGGCTAGGATTTCTTTATAATTATATTGGTATCTGTATAGGATCAATTGCAGTGTTTGGAATTTCAAAGACAATAGGAAGGCCGGTTTTATACAAAATGTTTTCTGAAAAAATGATAGAAAAATATGATGGATGGACCCAGAAGGACGGTAAGTTTTTGAAATTATTTGCGCTGGCAATCTTTTTCCCGGTGGCACCGGATGATTTCTTGTGCTATCTTGCGGGAACTACAAAAATGACGTGGAAACAGTTTACAGCAGTTATTGTACTTGGAAAACCATTTTCTATTGCACTTTACAGTCTGGGGCTTACGACAGCATTTAAGATGTTATTTTCATTATAAAAGGAATAGGGTAAAGATTATGAAAACATATATATACAGAGGTGGGTTTCCGATTGTAGAAAAAAGTGGTGTCGGAAAAGCAATCGAGCATCAGGAGAAAATGCTGAATGCAGTAGAGGCACCGCGTGCAGCCAGGTGGAAAGAAGCAACCGTGGTTCATATGAATACAGTTTTTCCAGATTCGGTGATTGCGGCCTTTATAGCAAAAATGCAGAAGAAAAAAGTGATTTATTATGGGCATTCTACAATGGAAGATTTTAAAAATTCCTTTATTGGTTCTAATCTTGCAGCGCCGATTTTTAAAAAATGGATCTGCTTTTGTTATAATTTGGGGGATGTTGTTGTGACGCCAACCGAGTATTCCAGAAAATTGTTGGAAGGGTATGGATTGAAACGAAAAATTTATTCGATTACTAATGGTGTGGATACAGAATTTTTCAAACCTGATCCAGAGGGGAGAATACGCTTCCGCGCAAAATATCAGCTAACGGAAGAGCAGAAGGTTGTGATATCTGTGGGACATTTGATTGGAAGAAAAGGAATTCTGGATTTTCTTGAACTGGCCAGAATGATGCCGAAAGTACAGTTTATCTGGTTTGGAGGCGGTAATGAAAGCTTGGTGACAGCAGAAATCAAAGAGGCGATATCAAAGAAACCGGATAATGTATTGTTTGCAGGATTCGTAAAGTCTGATGAACTGCGTGATGCATATTGTGGGGCAGACGTATTTTCGTTTATGAGTTATGAAGAAACGGAAGGAATCGTTGTTTTAGAAGCTCTTGCCTGTGAAATTCCGACAATAGTAAGAAACATTCCTGTGTATGAAGGATGGCTTGAAGATGAAAAACAGGTATATAAAGCAGAGACAATAAAAGAGTTTCAGGAAAAGATAACTGCGATTTTCAGTCAGGATGTTCGTTTGATGAAAAAGGAAGAACGGAAAATTGCTTGTAATAAAAGTTTTGGAAAAGTTGGAGAACGATTGCTGAGGCTATATTCTGAAATGGAATAAGGGACGTTCAGCCGCGCCATTCGCAAAAGCGTGCCTGCGGCACTTGTCGCTGCTGCGCAGCTATTTTGCTCATAGTGTGGCGCTCATCTCATCCGTATAATCAACCGTCTTTTCATGCGAGCATGAAATCCGTCTGACTATACGGATGGCTGAACTAATGTCAGAATATTCTGAATTGCGCAAAATATAAAAACAACATTGACAATTCAGGAAAGCCGTGGTAAGATAACATTCGTTCGCTGGTCGAGACAGAGACTAAGGAGTGGCA